>NZ_BADV01000005.1:0-42595 GCF_000238895.1 Pseudoalteromonas sp. BSi20429
TTTTTTTGCGTGAAATTTAATAGCTCTATACTTTATTATAACTCTAAAAGAGCTTGTAACTGATTTAAACTAGCTACGGTATAGGTTGGCTTTATTCCGTCGGCTAATTGCTCACCAGGGTGTTGTAACCAGCAAGTATCAATACCTGCATTGTTGCCGCCAAGTATGTCACTTGCAGCAGTATCACCTACCATAAGTATCTCGCTTTTATCTGGGTTACCCATTAGCTCAAATGTGTGCTCGAAAATCGCTTTATTCGGTTTTGCTATACCAACAAGTTCAGATATAACTAACCATTCAAACATATCTTTTAAGGCAGTATGCTCAAGGCGTACGGTTTGTAAGCGGGCAAATCCGTTAGTAATAATACCTAATCTAGCATTTGGCTTAAGTTTATTTAAAAGCTCAATAGCACCAGGTAATGGCTCGCAAATTTGCGCCATAGAATCTAAAAAAGCATCGTTTAGCTCTTTTGCTGGCACATTAAGTTTTGAAGCCCACTCATTAAAGCGTGTTACTTGTAAGTAATCTGCGCTAATAGTGCCATTTTGATAATCAACCCACAGCTGCTTATTGGTTTTTTGATAATGAATATAATCGTCTTGGCTAAAATCTACGTTGTAAGCTTTAAACATGCGAGTCATGCCCGCTAAAATATCAAACCTAAATAAGGTTTCGTCTGCATCAAACAATACATAGTTGTACTTCATTAAACTTCCTAAATTAATTTGTTTGGCCGTATAGCTCAGGGTGTAAAAAAGGCGCCATAGCTAAAGTGAGTGCTTGTGTATAGGTACTTTCGCGCGTGGCATGATTGTTGGTAAGTAGACCAATAGCGCCACCTTTTTGTTTAACGTTGGTGGTATTAAATGCTTTGTCCATTACATCGCCAAGTTCTTCACCTTTAAGTAATGCATTATAAAGTACTTGGGGTAGAGGAAGGTTGCTGCTACGCCCTACAACTTGATTTAAGGCATTATCAATAACAACGTAAGCAAAGGTTGCTGCACCATAGCTAAATTGCTCTGCACCGCCTTCCATTGCAACGTAATAGTGAGCTTGGTGGTGCTTTTTGCAATAATTAACACGGTTTTGCGCGCCAATACGTGTTTCGTCTTCGCCAATAGGCTGATCGGGCACGCCTGAGGGAGCATTCACACCTTCACAGTCAATGATACATTCTGGAAAATACATAGTAAAAATATGTTTAGCGGCATTTATTTTTACAGGATTTTTAGAACCGACAATAATTTTTAATTGTTGTGACATGCTGATCTCACCTTGAGCAAAATCAGCAGTGTACGTGAGTTAGCTTTAACAAAAAAGAGTCGGTAATCAAATAGGTAAATCGAGTGGTGCTAGGTTTTCCAGTGCACGCTTTTTCAAAATAATATCTTTAATTAATGGGGTAAGCACAAGCTCCATAGCCAAGCCCATTTTACCGCCTGGTACTACAAGTGTATTTATACGAGACATAAAACTGCCTTCGATCATCCGTAAATAATAAGGAAAATCAACATCATCAATACCCCTAAAGCGAATAACTACAAAGCTTTCATCAAGAGATGGAATATCTTTGGCGCTAAATGGATTTGAGGTATCAACAGTAGGCACCCGCTGAAAATTAATATGGGTACGAGAAAACTGCGGGGTAATATGATTTATATAGTCATCCATACTGCGCACAATAGAGCCCATAACCGCTTCGCGAGAATGGCCTCGTTCGGATGTGTCGCGTATTAATTTTTGAATCCACTCAAGGTTAATAATTGGAACCATGCCTATTAATAAATCGACATGCTTTGCTACGTCTACATCTTGATCAACTACGCCGCCGTGTAACCCTTCATAAAACAATATATCAGTATTACTATCAAGGTCTTGCCAAGGAGTAAATGTACCCGGTAATTGATTATATGGGACGGCTTCATCAAAGGTGTGTAAGTATCGGCGTAACTTACCTTGGCCTGTTTCACTATAGTTTTCAAACAACGCTTCTAAAGCACCAAAGTCATTTGCTTCTCGGCCAAAGTAACTAATGTGTTTATTTTCTTGTTGTGCTTCACGTACTTTTTTATCCATTTCAGGGCGAGTGTAACGATGAAAGCTATCTCCTTCGATAAAAGCCGCTTCAATATTAAGGCTACGGAAAATATGTTTAATTGCATTGGTTGTGGTGGTTGTACCCGCACCAGACGAACCCGTAATCGCAATAATAGGATTTTTAGCTGACATGTTAATTCTCTTTTTTAGGACCAGGTTTTATAACCAGACTAAACTTAACATTATTTTAAGCCGTTTGGGTATCTTAAGAGTTGACTGACTTAGCTCAAGTGACGTCATCAGCAAATAACGTTATCATGAGGTGCTTAAAATTAAAACGAGAGAAAGCATGAAACTTATTAAACCATTACTTGGGATATTTTCTATAGCAGCGCTTAGCCCAATTATGGCGCAGGCTAGCATGCCAAAAAGCCAAGTATTACTTGCTGATTTAAATACGCCTTTCGGGGTACAAGTTAGTATAGTGAGTGATAAAAACAGTTATAACAACCAACCGCACTTAACAAGTACAGGTTTATACTTTACTCATGAGGTGATTGCAGATGAGCAAAGCCAAACCGATATTGCTTATTACGATTTAACATCAAAAAAAGTTATTAATATCAGTAACTCTCCCGTAAGCGAATATTCACCAACGGTTATGCCAAGTGGTGATGCAGTATCAGCGATTGTTGTAGAGGCAGATGGTAAGCAAAAACTGTGGCAATACCCACTCAAAAGCGAAGATGCACCAAGTCGTATTTTTGATTGGATTGAACCTGTTGGGTACCATGCATGGGGTGTTCAAAATGATTTAGTAATGTTTATTTTAGGAAAGCCTCATACTCTTCAATATACTTCTGTTGCACAAGCGAAGGGGAAAATAGCTGCCAGTAATATTGGCCGAACGCTTATTTATAACAACTCTACAGCTGCATTTTTATTTAGTTACACTAAAAACGAGCAACATATTTTAGCGAGTTTTAATCCACAGGATAAACAAGTTGAAGACCTACTAAGGTTACCTGCTCAAGTTCAAGATTTTATTTTGAAAGATGATGAAACTATCGCTTATGCTATTAAAAACCGCGTTTATCAGCGTAAACTTGATGGAAGTGATGAAGTATCGCAATGGCTTAATTTAAGCACCTACTGCGAAACAAATATAACAAGAATGAGTTACAACAATGAAAAACTCGCTTTTGTATGTGATATAACGCAGTAAAGCAGACAAATAAATTCAGATTTTATTGTGTGTATGCGTTAATCTAATACGCAAATTAACTAATAGGGATTACACGTGGCTTATAGTGCAGACGAGCTGACAGAACAGCTCATTAAATTACAGTGTAGAAGTAATTTTAAGATTAAAAATATTGCAGAGTACATGTTAGTAAACTCTAAAGAAGCATTTTATACCCACAGCGAAAGCGGCAAGGGTAAAATAGTAATTCGCCCAGCATTTGAGGTGTTTAGCGATGACTTTAGTGATATTGATGGCGTAACTCGTGCGCAAGGCTACTTTCATAGCAGCGAGATGACACGCTTTCCTACACGTATTTTTAAAAGTGCTCAGCCTATTCACTACGGTGTGGCGTTTAAAATAAATTCTGAGCAAGCAGCAAAAGACTTTATTGCTAAGCTAACGATGATTATTGGTAATTAATAAAGCAAAAATATAAACGTAAATATAAACGTAAAAAGCCGCTGAATTTATATTCAGCGGCTTTTGTGTTTTTATAGCTTAATAAACCTAAGGGTTACTTACTTTTTAAGAAGCTATTAACCGATTCAAGTTCACGTGTTTTAAGCGCAATACAATCGTTTGTGCTTTCTTCAAGCTTACTTAATGTACGAGCGTAACCGGCTACATCGGCTACTTTTTCGTTAAAAAAGGTCTTTGTTTTAGCTAAGCTTTCTGCATTACAACTCGCCGTTGTAAAGTACGGTAAGTTAGGAATAAAGAAAGGCGGTAAGCTTGCTGTTACTTTATCGTAGTTACTGAAAACCCAGTCAATAAATAACGCTTGGCGCTCATCTGTATAACTTTGACCTGACAAAATAGTACGCATGTCAGATGCAGTTACTTCATCCGTTAAGCTATAAGCTAATACCGCTTTTTGTAATTCAGGTTTGCCAAAAAAGCCCATTGCAGCAAGCATGTTAGTGCGTACTTGTGGATCTTTCGTTGTTTTAAACGTTGTCATGAATTGATCAAGCAGCGCTTTGTCACCATGAAAAGCAGCAAGAGTTAAGTACGTACCGGCTAAGTAAGGGTCTACTTTTTGTGGATCATTTAAATAAACTTGTGTTTGTTCTTTCGCTTTACTGATTACGTTTTGATCTTCACCATCAAAACCTAAGCGTGATACAACGGCCGCACGAAGTTGTGCAATAGCTCCGTCTTCTCCCGCTTTAGCTTCTAAACCATATTTTTTAGCTGCAGGCGTTACTGCATTACGAATAAATTCAGGCCATAGGTCTTTATTGCTATCGTCTTTAAAAGTACGTTGTTGCGATACTAAGTAACCTAGCGCGGTATTTGCTACGCGAGGGTGGCTATCGCTTACGAACACTTCAAGTGTTTGCATTAACTTAGCAGCAGATATAACACCAGCGTCAAGTAGTGCATCAGTAGCCGATAACAACGCTAAGCGTTCACGGTCACTCAGTACGCTTGGCGCCTTTTTAACAAGTGCGCTAAATTGTGCGTCATCCATTACCCAGCGGTAGTAGCCTAGTGCACCCTGATCTGGATAAATCCATTCTGGCTCAAAGTCTAAGTCTAGCGTTTGGCTTTGTTTATTAAGTAATACATTTGCTGTTTTTACTTTATCGCCAGCACCATATTTAATTGCAACCGGTACATTCCATAACTGCTCTGGCGCATCAACGCCTGCATTTACAAAGCGGCTTTGTGAAATAGTTACTTTGCTACCTTGTTGAGTTACTTTAACTAGTGGGAAAGAAGACTGTTCAATAAACGATTTTAAAACACTCGCTACGTCTTTATTTGATGCTTTACCAAGTGCTTCCCACAAATCTGCCGCTTCAGCATTTTTATATGAAAACTCTTTTAAGTAGCTTTGAATACCTTTTTGAAATGCATCTTCGCCAATCCAGTTTTCAACCATAGCAAGTACTGAGCTGCCTTTACTGTAAGCAAGACCTAAACCATCCATAATGTCAGCTTCGGTTTTAATTGGCTTACGAATAGGCTTGGTGCTTAGGCGTGCATCAAGTGCCATTACGTTGTTTTGTGGCAGGTCTAAGTGCGATTCAAACTCAGGGTTAAGCTGCTTAGTAATTTTTGCAGCCATCCAGCTAGCAAACGCTTCGTTTAACCATAAGTCGTTCCACCATTTCATGGTTACTAAGTTACCGTACCATTGGTGAGCAAGTTCGTGAGCAATAATTGATACATTACGTTGTTTTTTACTGCGTGTTGCGGCAGCTAAATCAACCAATAAAATATCTTCTCTGTAGGTCACTAAGCCTGAGTTTTCCATTGCGCCAAATGGAAACTCTGGTACCGCTACTGAGTCTAGTTTTTTGTAAACGTAAGGGATACCAAAATACGCTTCAAGTGCGCCCAGTACTTTTGGCATATTTTCTTTTGCGTATTGGGCTAAGTGAATTTTACCTTGAGGGGTAATTACACGTCCAGGAATTGGCATGCCTTTAATTTCTAATTCTTCAAACGGGCCAACAGCCATAGCTACTAGGTATGAAGGGATTGGCGGTGTTTTATCAAAAAAGTGTGTGGTCATATCGCCATTAACTGTTGTTTTTAACTCTGGCGTATTTGAATATACTTTTTGTGATGTAGGTGCCGTAATCGTTAACTGAAATGGAATTTTGTAACTTGGCTCATCAAAAACAGGAAATGCACGGCGTGCATCACTCATTTCAAATTGAGTAAATAAGTAAGGAGTGCCTTGGTCTAATGTTTTGTATAAACCAACACTTTGACGGTTATATGGCGCTGAAAAATCAACTTTAAGTGTGTATTTACCTGGTTGAATTTGCTCATCACAGCTAAATTTTACTTTACCTGTTTTAAGCATTTCATTGTTTAAATCACAGTTTTCATCACCAAGCAGTTGCGCCATTTTAACAGCGTAAGCTACGCCATTTAACTCAATGTATTTTGTTGGTTTTAGTACTTCTAGGGAAATCTCAGTCATCCCTGTGAATGTATCTTGGCTCGGGTCGAGTGTTAACGACACCTGTTGTGAACTTGGTTTTGCGAGTTTTTCAATAACGAATTCGTTAGCGTTTGCAGCACCCATTGCCAAAGCAACGCTCACTGTTAAGAGGCTTTTAAGAAACATAGTGATCCCTAGATTGTTGTTGTTAGAAACTACCCTAAATAGGCTTTTTTATGCTCATATAATTAGGGGGTTAGATATCCTAACAGTTTTTTTAAATAGAGTAATTGATTATAACGGTGACTTTAAGGGGAAATAGTAACAAAGTTTGTCAGTGGCTTTCGCGCGTTATAAAACGCTGCCAATGCAGGTGTGAGTTAATAATACGTATTTGTTGGATAACGGTATTTAATAAGTGGGTATCGCTAAACACATCGTATGGATACTCGTTAAAACCCATCAAGTAATTAAAAGCGTCTTTAGAGTTAGCTTGTAGGGCGTATATACGCACTTGTTGCTCAAAGTTAAGACGAAGACTGCTTATTGCTGTTTTCATACCGAGTTGATCTACGTTTGGTATATCACATTTTTGCAGATAACCGGCTCGCTCACCTTCGCCTGAAAACCAAATGCGGACTTTTTCACTGTACCTGCCAGTTTTAGCCGGTAAGTCGAACATTAATCGGTGCTGGTTTTGCGATTTGATGAACGTTATATATTCATTAAATCCAGCATTTATAAGTGCTTGATGTACAGGAACTAAGCGAGGTTTTATTTTACCGTGGGTATGAAAATTAAAGCATAAGACGTTTTTTTCAAGGGACAGATCATCAAGCGTTAAATAACCAATCTCATCGCTATAAGCACCACTATAATATGCAATTAAAGGGAGCCAAAAATGCCAGTGTTTTGGTTGCTCTCGTGCAACTTTAAAATCACCGTATATATATCCATTATAAAGAGTGTGCAGTTCCATGGCTGAAAAGGGCCGGCGACCAAGATGGGTTTTCAACGTAATACCTTGAAAATAATGATGTGTTTTATTTTATACCCAACTAGCAGTAGATGCTAGTCGGGTTTTATCCGCTTTTAGAGTAAAGCGTATAAAGTATTATTCACTCAATGCGCGAGCTAAACCTGTAGGTTCAATTTCTGCACATACTTGGTCGTCATTCCAATTGATACCAACAAGTGCGTTATCTTCATTTAAGTCTTCAACCCATGCATCTAAAAATTCATCAAGGTTGATTTCTACTGGGCTGTAATCTTTCCACTCTTCTTTACACTGTGCTTTAGCTGCTGCTTCACTTTCCCAAAGCAGTAGTACGTCAGTTTCGTCAAATTGGTTAGAATCGCACACTACAAAGCCATTATCTTCTGCACCAAGTGCCCAAATTACTTCGCTAACACGTACTTTTTCTACGAAGTTAACTAGTTGTGATTCAATTTCGATATCGCTCATGTGTTTACCCTTTTAAATTAGTGACGAGGATTGGTGTCTATTGCTGCTTGGCGCTCGTCATATTGCTTATGAAAAGCAACAAGCGCTGAATGCTGACTAAAGTCAGCTAATTCGCGAAAGCAAATCCAATCAAGCAGGCAGTATAAACTGATGTTGAGGTATTCACAGCTTTTAAATTCTTCATCGCTTAAATGGGTATTTAAAAAGCTTAATGTTTGTTCAATACGTTCGTTTTGCAGATTAAAAAATAATTTATCGCTTTTGGTGTCAAATCCAGAACGTTTACATAACACCATTTCTACTAACGAATCGTTACAAGCATTTATAGTCGTAAGTAAGTGCTCTTGAGGCCACGTTAGTTTTGGCTGACCTGTTTTTTCAAGTAAATAACGCAATATAGAATTAGAGTCACTAAGAGTTAAGTCGCCATCTACCAGTATTGGGATTTTTCGAGCTGGATTTTTACTGGCCATAGTAGGGCGATCTTGCTCAGAAAATATATCGAGACTTACAAGCTCTAGTTTGCAGCTGTTTTGTTGTGCCCAAATTCTAATGCGGCGCACGTAAGGTGAAGGTACAGAACCAATTAATTGCATAATTACTCCATAAAAAAGCCGCATAAGCGGCTTTTATCAAATGTTACTTACAGTACAGTTAAATTTATTCTGAACGGCTAGTAACTTCAAGTAAATGATAACCAAATTGAGTTTGCACAGGGCCTTGTACTTGATTAATTGGCGCAGAAAACACAACTTTATCAAACTCTGGAACCATCATACCAGGGCCAAACTCACCAAGAGCACCGCCATCCTGACCTGAAGGACAATTAGAATGTGCTTTTGCTAGTTCAGCAAAGTCTTCGCCTTGCTCAATTTTTGTTTTTAAGTCTAAGCATTGTGCTTCACTGTCTACAAGTATATGTCGTGCGCTTGCTACTGTCATAAAATCTCCCGAGTATAGTGTGGTGTTTTTTTAACCGAATTGAAATATCATTCTAGTTAGTTTCAACTAATTGTACCAGTATAAACTTATTTATCAGAAAACGCAGTTTCAATTGCAGTAATCATTTGCTCTGAATTAGGTGCCACTTTACTGTTAAACCGTAAAACTGTTTTACGATCAGCAGACACTAAGTATTTATAAAAGTTCCAATTTGGAGAGCTAGTTTGCTCATTCAAATATTTAAAAATTGGATTTGCTTCGCTACCACGAACTTTGCTGGTGGCAAACATGGGAAAAGTTACACCATAATTTACAAAGCATACTTTCGCTGTTTCTTTTTCATTGTCTTCTTCTTGAAAAAAGTCATCAGAGGGGAACCCTAATACGACTAAACCTTGCTCTTTGTATTGTTGATATAGCGCTTCAAGGCCTTTAAATTGATATGTAAAACCACAATTACTTGCCGTGTTTACTATTAACAAAGGTTTATTTTTAAATTGGCACAAGTTAATGGATTCTTTTGAGCGAAGCTTTCGTATATCTACATTGGTAAAATCTTGGCAGTCCTGTGTAGAGATTTTATTTATGATTGATGGTGTTTGAGCTTGAAGGGGAGCATTAATAAGTAAAGCCGTTAAACCTATTATAATTATTTTAAGCATTACATTACCTAAACTTTACGATTGTTTGATTGGATAATCATACGCTAATATGGAACAAATTGATCAACCCTCTAATGACCTATGACAATCCGTTTAGCAACTATTAATGATCTTAATGAAATTGTAGCCATTTACAACGAAACTATTGCAGGGCGAATGGTAACTGCAGATACGCAAGAAGTGAGCGTTGACGAAAAGCGTGACTGGTTTAATAGCCACAACGATAAAAGGCCTATTTACGTTTACTGCGAAAATAACCAAGTACTTGCATGGGTAAGTTATAAATCGTTTTATGGGCGCCCAGCTTACGACGGCACAGTAGAAATGAGCATTTACATTACCAGTAAAGCGCAAGGTAAAGGGCTTGGTAAAAAGCTAATGATATTTGCTCAAACACAAGCTAAGCAATTAAATATTAAAGTATTACTCGGCTTTATTTTTAGTCATAACTTACCGAGTGTTAAATTGTTTAAGCATTTTGATTTTGCAATATGGGGTGAGTTGCCAAGCGTTGCCATAATGGATGATAAGGCGTATAGCCTTACTATTTTTGGAAAACATCTGGAATAAATTATTTTTCATAATGTTGTAATATTTTTTTACAAAATAAGACGAAGGGTTTATGCCAATTAAATAAAAATAGTCTACGCTATTAACATATTAAGTTTATTAATTTGAAGTGTAGCTTGATGATTCGAAAAATATTAATTGTTGATAGTAGCAGTGTCATCGCAATGCGTGTGAAAGTGCTTTTAGAATTAATAGGATGTGAAGTCGAATTAATTCATTTCAGCATGCTAGACATGTATACCAATATAGGCGACTACGACTTAGTTGTTGTTGCCCATGGTGTGCCTGTTGATTCTATAAAACCGCTTGTTAGCCAAGTAGCGCAAGAGCGTTTTATGCTGCTTGCTCCAAAAGCAGAAAGTGGTGAGCAACTAACTGCGTTTAGTGAGCTAAATCATGTTGCGCCTGACGCAACCGTGATCTACCCGTTTTTTTCTAATAAAGAAATTACTTCTCTTTTAGAGAGCCTACTAGAATTAGGCTCTAATCATATTTTGCAATTACCCGCTATTTTACTCGTCGATCATGTTCCTGAGCGCCTCGAAAAAATGAAAAACAGCTTGATAGGTGCTCATATCGAGACCCATACAGCAACCACCTCTGCAGAAGCTTTAGAAATTACGAAAGAAAAGCAAATCGATATACTGATAAGTGATTTTGTTTTAGATGACGGAACCGGTTTAGAAATTTTTTCAAACTTAAAAATAATGCAACCACATTGCCGTTGCTTATTATTTACCTCACGTCCCGATCAAGTTTCAATGATTGAAGCTATTCGTCAAGGTGTAGAAGACGTACTTATTAAGCCATTGAACGACAGCTCATTATTACAATCAATACATAAACTGTGGCAAACAGAGCTATTAAAACGCCATAACGCAGAACTCGTCGAAAGGCTACAAGATACAGTTGATGCCCTGATTGAAAAAGACAGCCTACTTCAGGTTATTTATAAGCATACGCCCGATGCAATTATGTTGTTTGAGAAATGCGGTAGAGTGATAGAAGCTAATGATGCTTGTTTAAAACTATTTAACTTACCGTTTAACGAACTAGAAGGTAAATCAGTATTTAGCTTTTTAGATGATGATTCAACGTTAGGTATTAAAAATAAAATTTCGACATTAAATAGTAATCGCCAATTTAGCTGCGACTTACGTTTATCTAAAACTGCAGGGGGATATATACCGTTAGTGGGATCTTTTAATGAAATAGATCACCATGGCGAAATAGCACTTGCCGTAATATTTAAAAATGTAACCCACCTCAAGCAAAAAGAAGATTTACTACTTGAAGCAAAAGATATCCTTGAAGAGCAAGTAAGAGCGCGTACTTCACAACTCGAGCACGCTAAAAACGTCGCTGAGGCTGCAAACTTAAGTAAATCAGAGTTTTTAGCAAACATGTCGCATGAACTTCGAACACCTATGCACTCTATTTTAAGCTTTTCACGTTTTGGTTTAAGCAAGCTAGAAACTGGAGATTTTGCAAAAGAGAAACTCATTAAATACCTATCGCGAATAGAGAGTAGTGGTGAGCGTTTACTGTCGTTACTAAATAATTTACTCGACCTATCTAAGCTAGATGTGGGTAAGTTTCCATTTAATCCTCGTCCATATAATTTAGCGAACATTATAAAAACAAGTATTGATGATGTATCTGGTACGGCAATGGAAAAAGAAATTGAGGTTGTATTTACCGCGCAGCCATTACCTGTAATTGCGCAATGTGATGAAGAGCAAATAAATCAGTTACTTCGAAACGTATTAGGTAATGCACTTAAATTTAGCGAACCCAAAAGTAAAATACGGGTAAATTTAGAGTCAGATAATAAGCTTGCTACTATAGAGGTTACCGATAATGGGGTCGGTATACCAGAAGATGAGCTGGAACATATTTTTACTAAGTTTGTACAAAGCAGCAAAACAAATAGCGGTGCCGGTGGTACCGGATTGGGCCTTGCATTGTGTAGAGAGTTTGTGTCTTTACATCAAGGTGAGATCACTGCACGTAACAACGAAAATGGTGGTGCAACTATATCTATACAGGTGCCATTAGAAATAAATCTAGATGATCATTTGGCTGAAGATCAATTTATACAACACAGTAATTAATTGTTTTTTGGCAAGCCAAGTAACTTTTTTGAGAATTTGAATGGATGATAAATTATGGCCTTAACTAAAATACTTGCCGTTGATGACGAACCCTTTAACCTTGAAATTATTGAGGAAATTTTAGAGGAGCTTGATTTTGAATTACAAGTAGCAACGAGTGGTCCTGAGTGTTTAAACATGGTTGAAGGCTATATGCCTCAGGTTATATTGCTCGACGTAAGTATGCCGCAAATGAACGGCTATGAAGTATGTAAGGCACTTAAAGCAAACCCAAATACAGCACACATTATTGTTATGTTTGTGTCTGCTCGTGGCACAGTTGAAGAGCGCATGGAAGGCTACTCGGTTGGTGCAGAAGACTATATTGTAAAACCCTTTGGCCATGATGAACTTAAGTCAAAGCTTAAAAATTTAAACCAAGTACTTGTTGAAAAACAAAGCCTTGAAAAGCAAGTTGAAGATGCTACATCAACTGCATTTAATGCCATGGCTAACAGCAGTGAAATGGGGCAGATAGTTAACTACGTTGAAAACATAGGCTTTATTAACGACCCTCAAGAGCTAGGTAAAGCGCTTATAGATTGCCTACAATCTTTTGATTTGCAAAGTAATGTTGAGTTTAGAGAGAACGATGAAATTAGTCACTTTGCATTAAGTGGCGTGTGTTCACCTATTGTGGTGGAGCTATTTGAAATGCTTAAAAACAAAGGGCGTTTACATGAATTTTCGCATCGAATTTTAGTTAACTATGAATTGATTAGCTTACTTATTTTAAATATGCCCGATCACGATCCAGATAAACACGGGCGTATACGCGACCACGTATGTTTTATTGTCAGTGTTACCGAGCAGCAGCTACGCGCCATCATGACTAAGAAAATGCTTGAATCACAACAAGCAAAACTTAATGCCGTAGCAAGTACAGTTCACAGTAAGTTTCATGGCTTAATTAGCTTATTGAATGACAACCGTCAAAACAACGAAAAAGTGTTTAAACAGTTACAAGAAGAGCTCGAAGAACGTATCCCATCAATGGGGTTAGATGAAGATCAGGAGGTGTTTATTTATAAAAAAGTAGATGAAACTATCCAAAACTCAGTGGCCAGAGAGGAGTCTGTTAAAAAGGTAAAAGCAGCTTTTGCTGAAATTGAGCAAGACCTGTCATTGCTTTTAAAGAGCTAAATATACTTAATCAAATAATGTTACTTTAAGGCTTACTCCAACTGCATTATGCATCTCTGGGTAAGCCTTTTTCTACGATTCTGATTAACCTAGCCGTTTTACGAATTTGTAATCGTTGTTTATCGTTTTGTTGAGCAAGCGCCCATTCAATATGTTCTAAAACAAGCTCGCTGCATATTTGGCTTTTATCTTGTAAGGCATGAATAATAGCCGGGCTAAACTCTGCATTACCTAAACCGACCGCTATATTACGTAACCAACGTTCGTGACCTATGCGGCGAATAGGGCTGCCTTCGGTATTTTTTAAAAATGTAGGCTCATCCCAAGCAAATAGCTCAAGTAAATCTTTATTTTTTAATTGAGTACGGGGATGAAAGTCATTTTCATCCGTTATTTGTCCATAACGATTCCAAGGGCATACCAACTGGCAATCATCACAACCATAGATACGGTTGCCTAATAAAGTTCGGTATTGTTCGGGTATAGGGCCTTGGTGTTCTATCGTTAAGTACGATATGCATTTACGTGCATCAACAACGTAAGGCTCTACAATTGCACCTGTTGGGCAAAGAGTAATACAAGCAACACATTTTCCGCAGCCTTCAAACGTGTTCTCTGCATCTATTGGTAGGGGTAAATCAATAAATAGCTCGCCTAAAAAAAACCATGATCCTGCTTCTTGATTAATTAATAACGAATGCTTACCGCGCCACCCTAAACCGGCTTTTTCGGCAAGTTGACGCTCAAGTACCGGGGCTGAATCTACAAAGGGCCTAAAGCCATATTCGCCAATTTCTTGCTCTATTTTTTGGCCAAGTTTTTTTAAACGATTACGCATTAATTTATGGTAATCACGACCCAGTGCATAACGACTTATGTATGCTTTTTCTTTATTTTTTAAGGTTTTTGCAAAGCCAGCATCGGGAGGGAGATAATTCATTTTTACGGATATAACACGCTGTGTACCAGGTACTAATTCAGCAGGGCGAGCGCGTTTCATGCCGTGAGCAGCCATATAATCCATCGAGCCGTGGTAGCCAGCATCAAGCCAGCGTTGCAATTGGGCTTCGTGCTTAGATAGGTCAATATCAGTAATACCTACTTCGCTAAAACCAAGCTCTTGCCCCCAGGTTTTTATTTGTAGGGCTAATTTTTCATAGTCTGGGGTAGGGTTGCTCACACACTTCACACACTTAAATTAATAGCTGCGTAATTTACCATATTTCTCTGAGCCCGAAAACGCTTCTTAGCGCACGAAGCGCTTTAACTGTTGTTGGGTCTGTAAGCTTAACTGTTGAGATTGCTCGCTATCGGCTAATGCCGTATCTATTTGCTGTTTAGCTTGCTCACCTAAAGCTACTATTTGCTCTACCGATTGGTGAGTATTAGTTTGAGTGCCCTCAAGCATATGTACAGCACTGGCTATTTGTTGTAGTTGCTGTTGGTTGTGCTCAAACTCACTAAGCATTTTTGTAAAACCCTCACAGGTTGCACTAATTGAGCTTTGTGCATTATTGGAGTGAGTCATTAATTGCTCTGACTCTTTATTTGTTTCATTTACTAGCTCATTCATTTGAGTAATAAAGTCGCTTATTTGCCTAGTTGCGCCACTTACCTTTATTGAAAGTGTGCGTACTTCGTCTGCAACTACGGCAAACCCTCTGCCAGCTTCACCCGCTCTAGCTGCTTCTATTGCGGCGTTAAGGGCTAACAAATTAGTTTGATCAGAAAACTCTTCAACCATTTTTAAAATACTACGAATGTTTTCACTGTTCTCTTTCAGTCCCGCAATTGTATTTGAAAAGCTACCTAGCATATTAGTAATAAGTTTAACCTGCTTTACTAAAGCAGCGAGCTCTGATGCAGATAGTTTTACAAAGTTAAGGTGTTCATTATTAACGTTATGCACGCTATCTGTATTATTTACTATGTTTTGTAAGCTTTGGGTTATTTGCATACTGGCATTAATAATACTGTGGCTTAACTGTATTTGTTGCTCGCTTGATTGCTCAGTATTTTTCATCGATTCAGTGACTTGTATATTACTGTGTGCACTAGCTTGAGCACTGTTATATGTTGTGCTGAGTAACTCACTTAAATGGGCAGTAAATATATTATATTGTGTACTTAAATCTTTAAATTCGTCATACGAAAAGTGAGGAAGTTTTGCTGCTAAATTTGCATCTTGTTGGTTTATTTTTATCAAAGTATCGCGCATAGCAGTAACAGGGCGAACAATTAAAAAACGCATATAAAAAAGAGTAAAAATAAAACCAGATATAATAACAAGCGTAAGCAGCCAAAATAGCCCTGTGCTTTGCTGTTGTTCGCTTAAACTCTGATGCAGCCAAAATAATGTAATTGCTTGGAACAATAATACAAAACTTAAATTACCGATTATTTTACGCGTTAACGTAAAAAAGAATGTTTGCTCTATATAGTTATAAATTTTCATAAAACTACTCATTATGCTTAAGCCCTACGATTCTTATTTTAGTTAGGGAGGTGTAAGTTAGCTTCTTTGTAACGATAACAAGTAAGCTTTGGTTCGCGCTGGGTAATTTGTAAAAATTCCGTCTATGCCATACTCCAGCATTAGCGCTATATCTTGTTCTCTATCGACCGTATAAGCATAAATCTTTAAGCCTCTTTTTTTTGCATCATCGGCAAAAGCCTTATTTATAAAGGTTTTATCTGCATGTACGCTATAAGCGTTTAAATCACTTGCAAACTTTGCATAGTTAATTGGAATAGAAGAAGTAAGGGCGCCTATTTTAAGCCATGGTAGCTTGCTTTTAAGCCACTGTAGTTGATGATGATCAAACGATGATACTAAAATATTTGCTTTCGATATTTTGTTAGCTTCAATATTTTCTTCAAGTTGAGCCACAAACCTTTCTAGTTCAAACGTATGTTTAAGCTCAATATTTAATAAAGATTTATTGTTATTCCAATCAAACAGCTGCTGAAGAGTGGGAATTTTTTCACCATTTCCAGCATCAAGTTTAGAGAGTTCATGTGCCGTAAAGTTACTCACCCTACCTTTACCGCTGGTGGTTCTATCGAGCCATGAGTCGTGTATTACCATGTAATCATCGATGGAACTTTGAATATCTACTTCAATACCATCAACACCTACTTTTAACGCTTCTAAAATAGCGCTTTTGGTGTTTTCAGGAAAATCCCCACTGGCACCACGGTGTGCAAATACTTTCATTGTCGAGCCTTTTTAGTGATTGACCACGTTTCAAAACAAGCGGCACTAACAATAAGTGCTCCACCAACTAACGTCATAACAGTAGGACGTTCATGAATAATTACTATAGCCAGTATGGTGCCATAAAGTGGTTGCAAGCAAGAAATTAACCCTGCGGTTGCCGCTGATAAATGCTTTAAACTTGCTGCAAATAATGAATGAGGTGTAGCCGTAAAAATAACACCCGCTATGGCAATTAAAATTAGGTCGTGATTACTAACCTCATATACCGGCACTTCTATAAATGCGCACAGCATAATGCTTGCCACTAAGGTTTGATAAAACATAGTTTGCGGGCCACCATATTGGCTAAAGTAGCGCTTATGGGTAATGTTTCTGATTGAAAAAAACAATGCCGATATAACACCTGTTATTACACCTAAGGTTACATCGTCGCCTAAGTTTGCACTTGGTACTAATAAGTAAATACCTAAAACAACCACCGCTGCACTTATTATATCTTTTGCTTTTGGCCTGCTTTTATTAAATAAGGGTTCTAAAAACACCGTCATTACGGGATAGCTAAAAAATGCCAGCATTCCAATAGTTATACCGGCCATTTGCATACCAGCAAAATAGGTAACCCAGTGAATACCCACCGCAACACCTAAAAATAATGCAATAAGGTAGTCTTTAGGCTTGTTTAGTTTAATTTGTTTTTTCTGAAAATACAGCATGGCTAAAATAGCCATTCCTGCAATTGCTGTTCTGTAAACGGTAATATCTAAAGCATTTAAACCAATAAGCTTGGCAAATAGAGCGGTTCCGCCAAAAAGTAATACCGCTATGTGCAAATAAATTAAACTTTGCTGCTGAGATTGCATTTAGTTTCCTTGTTGTACTTTTTGAACATATTAACATTGCTTAAAAATTCTTAAGATGAATTTTTTTATCGCATGACAAATGTCACAAAAGTTGATGACACTTCACACTCTTATTATTTTTGTACGCTGGCATAGTTACCTTACTCAACAGGGGATAATTATGAATTCTTTAATTTTAATCAGCTTAACTATTAATGAAGTGCTAGAGGCGTTAAGTTTTACGATTACGTACGCAGATTGCTTTATGCTGGCATGCATTTTTATGTTATTTATATTTATTAATAAAAATAGTCCTATAAGTAAAAATAATATGCCTGAGGTATTAGTATGAGCTCGCTTAACTCCTTTTCTCAACAAAGTGATAAAGGTTTTTGGAAATATGGGCATTTAATTTTTACAGGCTTTTATTTACTCCCACTAATAATTAATTTTGCGAGCTTTACTGCTAACCAAATAACGATGTCTTTAGCCTTTTATGTTGCTTTTATTCTTCTATATGTAAAAGCAATAAACTGTAAAAGTGCAGGGGTGACCAAGTTGTTTGTAGCCATGCTATTAATTTGTTTTTGCGCCACGTTTTACACCACAGGTACTCCTACTTTATTTGGCTTTGCAGCGTACGTAGCAGGCTATGCATACAGTTACCATCAAAGAATTTATGCTGCACTCGCGATTATATCTATGGTTTTATTAAGCGCATATATTGGTGATATAGGGAAGGTGCAATACTTTTTAGCCGTTGCTTTGATTTTATGTGCAGCCTTATTTAGTTACGGTATTGCAGCTAAAAGAGAGAGCCTGTACAAAAAACGTGAGCAAGAAAACGCTAACCAATTAGAGCAATTAGCAGCAATTGCTGAGCGTGAACGGATAGCCCGCGACTTGCACGATATTTTAGGTCACTCATTGTCATCTATTGCTTTAAAAGCTGAGCTTGCCAATAAATTAAACCAAGGCGAGCGTTACGCTCAAGCAAATAGCGAAATTGCACAAGTGGCCGATCTGGCAAGGCAGTTACTCAGTGATGTAAGAAGCGCCGTTAGTGATTTAAAACAGCTTAACCTTGTTAGCCAAGTAGCACAGTTAAAACAAAGATTAATAGAACAAGACTTTAACGTTTCATTTAATGTAGTTTTAAATACTCTACCCGCTAAAGTAGAGGGCATCGCAGGCCTTATAATTAAAGAAGCCGTTACCAATTTGCTACGTCATAGCAGCACAAAAAATTGCGAAATAAATATAGAACAAACAGCGCAGCAGCTACTCATTACCGTTATTGATCGTGCACCGTGCTCTACATTAAATTCGGGCAATGGCCTAAATGGTATTAAAGAGCGAGCAGAGCAACTAAATGGCAGTGCAGCATTTACCTGTGGCGATAATTTTACTTTAACAGTAGTGCTGCCAATTACAGCTAAGGATTTATAATGATCAGAGTGTATTTAGTGGAAGATCAAGCGCTTGTGCGCGACGCAGTAGCAGCATTGTTAGGGCTTGATTTTAATATTGAGATTATTGGGCAAGCAAGTAACGGGCAAGATGCACTCAATGCAATTGAAGCGCTTGATAGTGATTTACATCCCGATATAATTTTAACTGATATAGAAATGCCGACCATGAATGGTATAGAGCTTAGCGAAAAAATAGCCGCTAAGTTCCCTGCTATAAAAATGGTTATTATGACCACATTTTCTCGTGCAGGTTATATTAGGCGAGCGCTTACGGCAGGTGTTAAAGGTTTTATTTTAAAAGAAGCACCCAGTGAAGAGCTAATAAATGCGCTTAAAAAAGTAATGCAGGGGCAAAAAGTGATAGACCCAGAGCTTGCTATTAATGCATTGGACGACGCAGATCCACTTACCGATAAAGAACGCAAAGCACTTAAACTTGCAAGCGACGGCCTTAAAACAAGCGACATAGCCAGGCAGTTATTTATAAGCGAAGGTACTACACGTAATTATTTATCAGACGCTATTGCTAAGCTAAACGCCACTAACCGTATAGATGCTGCGCGTATAGCTAAACAAAAAGGATGGCTTTAAATAGTGGGTTTATAAATTATAAGCAAAGTATTACTATGATATGTAAAAGTAACGAACAGCGTTTAAAACTAGCTTAAAAAGCGTTAAAAGAGGGTTTAATGGCAAATCTAATAGAACTAACAACTAAAAATAACACCGCTATACTCACCATGAATACCGCTGAAAACCGTCACAATCCAGCGTTTTTGGCCGAGTTTAATTTACACCTTGACCACATTGAAGCAGATCAAAATATTAAATCAGTTATTTTAACGTCCTCGAGTGACAAAAACTGGTCATTGGGTGTCGACCTTCAATGGATGTCCAATCCAAGTATTTTACCTGCAGCTATTTCTGACTTTATGATTCAAATAAGTGACTTGTTTAAGCGCATAGTTACTTTTCCTATGCCTATTATTGCTGCGTTAAACGGGCATACCTATGGCAATGGTTCGGTGCTTGCGTGTGCGTGCGATTTTAGATTTATGAAGTCAGATAAAGGCTTCTTTTGTTTTCCTGAAGTGGACGTAATGGTGCCGTTTGTACCGTCGATGTTTCCTATAATTAATAAAGCTATTTCGCAAACATTCTTTAATCGTTTAGCTATGTCAGGAGAGCGTGTTGGTGCACAGCAGTTGCTAGACAATAAAGTGGTTGAAGCTGTGTTTGCAAATAACGACGAACTACAAGCGGGTGCACTTGAGTTTGCCCAGCAGTTTAATAAAAACCGCTGGATTTACGCTCAAAATAAATCACAAATGAATAAGCAGATTTTACTTACGATGAAAGAAGAAGACCCAAGCTTTATTGATAATATAAGCAAACTGCTGTGGGAAAATCTACAAAAAAAATAGTATAAGTTTTAGTATTGCTACTAGATGAAAACACTTTGCAGTTAAGGGGTCGTTAAGCCCCATTGCGCTAGATTTTTAAACTATACAGCAAGATAAACAGCAAGGTAAAAGTGCTTTCTTAAAAGTTTAATCGCTTTTACCTGTCTCATTATAACTATATGGGTTAAAATACCTACATAACCAACTAACAAGATAGTGAATGTCAAACCAAGATCCAAATCTCAGTCGAGAACAAGAAAAGTACGAAAACCCAGTCCCTAGTCGTGAGTTTATACTTACTCACCTTCAAGAGCGTTCAAAACCTGCTAACTACGCGCAATTATGTGAAGAACTAGCAGTAAACGATGACGAACGCCAAATAGCATTTAAACGCCGCCTTCGCGCTATGGAGCGTGACGGACAGCTGTATTTTAATAAATTTAAATGCTATGCCCTAATTGACGAAGCCGGTTTAACCAAAGGCAAAGTAATAGGCCACAGAGACGGTTTTGGCTTTTTAGAAGTTGAAGGCGAGAGTAAAGATTGGTTTATTGCTAAGCACCAAATGAATATGGTGTTACATGGCGACATTGTACTAGCTAAAGGCACTAAACGTGGCTCTGGCTCAAAATGCGATGCACGTATTATAAAAGTGCTTACTAACGAGCGCGCGCCAATTGTTGGCCGTTACTTTGTAGAGCATGGTGTTGCCGTTGTGGTAGCTGAAGACCCGCGCATAACGCAAGATATAATGATTTTACCAGGCAACGAAAACGGTGCCCGCCATAACCAAATGGTGCAGGTTAAAATCACTCAAAATCCAAGCCGTAACATGAACGCGGTAGGTAAAATTATTGATGTACTTGGTGAGCATTTAGCCCCAGGTATGGAAATTGAAGTCGCACTGCGCAATCACGATATCCCACATGTATGGCCAGAAGAAGTTGAAGCACAAGTTGCTCACCTAGGTGAGTTTGTTGAAGACGCTGACAAAAAAGGCCGCGTAGATTTACGTGACTTACCACTTGTAACCATTGATGGCGAAGACGCTCGCGACTTTGATGACGCCGTGTACTGTGAACCTAAAAAATCGGGTGGCTGGCGCTTATGGGTTGCCATTGCCGATGTATCGCATTACGTAGGAATGAACACGCCGCTTAACAAAGAAGCAATTTTGCGTGGTAACTCAGTGTATTTTCCTGAGCAAGTAATTCCGATGCTACCAAAAGTGCTTTCTAACGGATTATGTTCGCTTAATCCAAAAGTAGATCGCTTATGTATGGTTGCCGAAATGACCGTATCGAGCGCGGGTAAACTTTCGGGCTATAAGTTTTACGAAGCGATAATGAACTCGCATGCACGTTTAACTTACACCAAAGTAAATGCCATTTTACAAAACGACGAAAAACTACGCGAAGAATACTCAGCCGTAGTGCCACATTTAACTGACTTACAGCAAATGTATATGGCACTTAAAGCTGCACGCCAAGACCGTGGTGCCATTGAGTTTGAAACCCTAGAAACACGTTTTGTATTTAACGCTCAGCGTAAAATAGAATCAATAGTGCCTGTTATTCGTAACGATGCGCACAAACTAATTGAAGAATGTATGATTTTAGCCAACGTATCGGCGGCTAAAATTCTTGAAAAGCACGAAGCAAGCGCGCTTTATCGTGTGCATGACGAACCAGACAGCGAAAAACTAGGTAACTTTACTAAGTTTTTAGGCGAGTTAGGTATCGAAAGCACATTAAGCGACGAGCCAACACCAAAAGAAATAACCCAAGTATTAGCGCGACTAGGTGACCGCCCAGAAGCCGAGCTTATTCAAACTATGCTACTGCGTTCAATGAAACAAGCTGTATATCAGCCAGATAACATTGGTCACTTTGGTTTAGCGTTATCGGCTTATGCGCACTTTACATCGCCAATACGTCGTTACCCAGATTTAGTAGTACATCGTGCTATTAAAGCAGTTATAAAAGCACAAGGTCAGCAAACGTCTGGCGAATACGCTTATACCGACGACGAAGTTGATCAACTTGGTGAGCAGTGTTCTACCACAGAGCGCCGCGCCGATGATGCAACTCGCGAAGTAGCGGATTGGCTTAAATGTGAGTTTATGCAAGATCACGTAGGTGACGAGTTTGACGGTGTTATTTCATCGGTCACTAACTTTGGTTTGTTTATTCGTTTAGACGATTTACAAATTGATGGGCTTATTCATGTTACTAATTTAGGCGACGAGTTTTTTGCGCATGATGCTGCAAAACACACCCTAATAGGTGAGCACTCTCACAAAGTTTATCGCCTTGGCGATAAAGTAACAGTAAAAGTTGCGTCGGTTAGTTTAGACGATCGCCGTATCAACTTAACGCTTAAAGGCGATGTTGCACAAGACAGATACTCACGTCGTCGTGCGCCAAAAAAAGGTTCAGGTAAATCTGAGCATGCGCCAGCAAGTGTGCGTTCGCAATTAAAAGCAGGCAAAGTACCGGGTAAAAAGTCGCACAGCGATGACAAACCAAAAGGTAAAAAAAAGCCAGCAAATAAAGATAAAGGCAAGCCTGCAAATAAGTCTGCAACTAAACCCGCAGATAAAAAAGCAGCAGACACTGCCGTAAAGAAAAAGCCTAAGAAGAAGGCAGTTAAAAAGCCTAAAAGAGCTGGCAAAAATGCCCGTAAAAGTACTAGCCCAGGAGCAGATAATACGTGAGTAATGAATTAATTTTTGGCTTTCACTCTGTTGAAGCAATTTTAGAAAGCGAGCCAGAGCGCTTTGTAGAAATTTACGCCCTTAAAGGTCGTGACGACAAACGCTCAACTCCGATTATTGATGAAGCACGTAAGTTTGGTATTTCAGTACAGTTTATGCAGCGTAAAGCCCTTGATAGCAAATCAAAGGGTGAGCAGCATCAAGGTATTATTGCCAACGTAAAAGCAGCGCCAACGTTTAACGAAAAAGATCTTGATGCGATCATCGCTCGTGAAGACACACCGTTTTTACTTGTGCTTGATGGTATTACCGATCCGCATAACTTAGGCGCATGTCTACGTAGTGCTGACGCTGCAGGTGTTCACGCTATAATTGTACCTAAAGATCGCTCTGCCAAGCTTAACGGCACAGCACGTAAAGTAGCTTGTGGCGCAGCCGAAACAGTACCGCTTATTCAAGTGACTAACCTTGCACGTACGCTTCGCGAAATTAAAGATGCAGGCGTATGGGTTGTAGGTACTGCTGGCGAAACTGATAACCACGTATTTGATGCAAGCTTAACGGGCCCAATGGCGATTGTTATGGGCGCAGAAGGCGAGGGCATGCGACGCCTAACGCGTGAGCATTGCGATATGCTCGTTAAAATCCCAATGGCGGGTACTGTTTCAAGCTTAAACGTATCGGTAGCCACGGGTATTTGTTTGTTTGAAGTATTGCGCCAACGTAACGCAAATAACTAATACCTAATAAATAATACCTAATTTAAATTAAGTATTAAAAAGCCGAGATTGAAATTCAATCTCGGCTTTTTTGTGTCTGTAATTTACGCTTTTAACTTTGCACCAATTGTACTGAATTGATGCTCTATCATAGCGATAGGAAAATAACCCTATAGCAAGACAAAAATAACGAAATATAGTTGTTCTTATATGAGTTATTTTTAACGTAGCTAGTGAACCATTTCTCCTATACAAAGCGCAGGTAAACGGTTTAATAACAAGGCAATAATTTAGATGTGTAGTGTTCTTACATAAAAAATTATTAACGCTGTTAGTGAACCGTTTATCTCATACAAAGCGCAGGTAAACGGTTTAATAACAAGGCAATAATTTAGATGTGTAGTGTTCTTACATAAAAAATTATTAACGTAGGTAGTGAACCGTTTAACCAGCTTTAAGCTTAAAAGCTATAAGTGTAGCCCATCTGTACAGTACGTGGCTTACCTGGTTGAATGCCACCGTTTGAACGGTTAGCAACGTATGTTTTATCAAACAAGTTATCAACGCTTAGGTATACTTTTTGATTTTCATCGATTAAGTATTTAGCAGCTAAATCCCATACTACGCGGCTATCAATTGCGTTTAAGCCCGACTGCGTTAAGTTAGCATGCGCGTCAGATACGTAACGTATTTGGCTGTTAACTACAAACGCAGAAAACTCAGCACCTAACGATAACGCTACTTGGTTTTCTGGTACGTAAGGCATTGCATCGCCTTTTTCTACCGTGCCCCAAATTTCTGAATCAAAATCGTTTTTAAACTCAGAGTCTGTGTAGGTATACGTTAATTTAACTGGGAACATAGCTGTATCAGTTGCAAACGTACGTGCTGCACTAAATTCAAAGCCCGCTACTTCTACTTCACCGTAGTTGTATTGGTCGCCAATGTTGTCGTCGCTACAACCAACCGCTGCAGTACAGTTACCGTGCATGTTGTTGTAGTCAGAGTAAAACGCAATTACTTCACCGCTAAAGCCATCCATATTAAAGCGAGAGCCAAACTCAATGTTTACACTTTCTTCTTCTTCTTGGTCAGCATTACCTGGTGCTGCTGGTGCATAACCTTTTTGAATGCCCGCAAGTAGCGTTACGTTTTCGTTAAGCGTGTAAGTAGCACCTAACGACGGAACTAAAATTTCAGTGTCGTTCGACACATCTTTAGTTAAACCGTTGCTGCGTGTTGGATCTGATTTAGACCACTCTTCACGCGTAATAGTAATGTCTTCATAACGAAGGCCTGCACTTACTACTAATGCATCAATTGTCCACTCGTCTTGAATAAACAAGGTACTTGCTTCTGCGCTATCTACACGGTTGCTGTCAGAGCCCGGAACGCCTTGCTCTGTAAGCGTTAAGCTTAGGTCTTGATTAAGCGTGTATTTGTCTTCCCATTGAAAACGATCCATTTCGTCTTCGTGGTAACGTACGCCAACAGTTACATAGTGATCGCCTGCAGGAATATGTAATTCAGACTGAATACCTTTAGCTTGGTAATCGCGGTTATTAGCTTTAATACCAATACCTTCAATACCTTCGCTTGTCGGGTTTGCTTCAAATTCACTGTATTGCTCAAGGTAGCTTTCGCTTACTTTGCTGGCTTTATACCAGTTACGATGAAAATCGTTTAAGTAAGCCGTAGCTAAAAACTCATAGCCATCACCAAAACGGTACGCGTAGTTAAGTTGGTATGCGTTGTGGCGAGTATTCATTTCATCGTTTTGCGATGCAGCATAACGACGGTAAGGACTTTCTTGATAGTCTTCGTCAGTTAAGCCCATGTATGTTTCGTCTGATGTTTCGTCAGAGTACTTAATTTTTAGCTCAAGATTATGCGCATCGTTTTGACCAA
Source organism: Pseudoalteromonas sp. BSi20429 (assembly GCF_000238895.1). Lineage (NCBI taxonomy): Bacteria > Pseudomonadati > Pseudomonadota > Gammaproteobacteria > Alteromonadales > Pseudoalteromonadaceae > Pseudoalteromonas > Pseudoalteromonas sp. BSi20429. The sequence continues at coordinate 25,404 of NZ_BADV01000005.1, forward strand.
ACGTATGACCAAACTTTAATAGTAAATCTGTTTTTTCAAAGCCGGTGTTGTCATTACCTACTGGCAGCTCTTTAAAGCCGTCTGCGCCGTAAGTAAATACTTCAATTAAGCCTGCTGTGTTGTTTTTTTCTTTACCGAAGTAAGCGTGACCTTTGTAGTAACCATCACCACCAAGGGCAGCATCTACCATACCCTTTGAGCTATTTGGCTCAGTAGGTAAGCTGCGCGAAAGTAAGTTTAAAACACCGCCCGTAGTACGCGGGCCATACTTAACTGATGCCGCGCCTTTTAATACTTCAATAGACTCCATACGACCCGTAGTAGGGAAGTAGTAAGCAGATGGTGCTGAATATGGTGCTGGTGCAACCAATACACCGTCTTCCATTACTGATATTTTATCGTTACGGCCAGTACCTGTGCCGCGCATACCAATATTAGGACGAAGGCCGTAGCCGTCTTCTTCTTGCACGTAAACGCCCGGAACAGACGCTAAAACGCGAGAAATATCAGTAAATTTGAATTTTTGAAGTTCTTCATCAGAAATAAACGTAGCCGAACCAGGAATATCGTTAATTGCTTGTTCTGAGCCAATAACGGTAATTTGTTCAAAGCGTTGTTCTTTATTGCTGGTGTCTTTTGCTATTGCAGTAGCACTAAAAGACAAAGCAACCGCAGTTGCTAGGGTAGATACTAAAAACTTAGGGTTCATTGTGTTCCTAATCATGTCAATTATCTTAATTGGCGTAATTTGAACACGTTAACGAATACGAATCAATGTTATTAAGTATTTAATTATTCAGTTTAATAGAACTAAAAGCACCTACTTATGCAACTTTGTTAACTAAATTGTTTCTTTTGTATTACTTTGTAATTGCTTTACTCGTTATAAAGTTTTGATTAGCTATAACCTAAACGTAGCGCTATAAACTCCGCGAGCTTATCTACTGCATGATCAGATTCACCCGAACTTTTAATTAAACTAATACCAATATTACCAAGAGTGGGTAAATGTTTGGTTTGAACTTGATAGTTAAGCTCACTCGGTACTGTGCTTTTAGCAAGTACGGTAATACCTAAGCCTTCTTTTAATGCAGCAATAAGGCCGGTTAAATCGGCGTTGCTATATACAATTCGGTATTTTATGCCCGCACTTTTTAATGCATCAATTGCGCGGCGACGATAAATACACCCCTCTGGTGCGGTAACTAGCGTAACCACGTCGTTTTGCGCAAGTGACAGGTCGCCCACCCACACCAGCTCGTCTTGCATAAAAATAGGAAACTTATCAGAGTTAAGTCGCTCATTTAGCGCAAGTACTAAATCGAACTGATCTTGGCGAGAAGCCGAAAGTAAATGTTTACTTAAACGCGACTTAACTTCTAACGACACCTCAGGGTAGAGCGCCACAAAGTCGCCAATAATAGAAGGTAAAATACGCGCAGCAAATTCGCTCGGGATACCCAAGCGCACTTTACCTGCGATGTTTTCTGATGTGAACTGCTGCAAAATAGCATCGTTGTGTTGCATCATTTGTTTTGCCATAGGCAATAATAGCTCGCCGTACTGGTTTAATACTTGGCGCTGTCCTTGTTTTTTAAATAGTTTATAGCCAAGCACGTCTTCTAAGCGCTTTATTTGCAAACTTACAGCAGGTTGCGACAGGCCAAGTAAATCGCCTGCTTTAGCAAAGCCGCCTATTTCAACTACCATCACAAAAGTACGTAAACCATCTGTTGATATGTTTTTCATATTTAAAATTACAATTTATATAGCTATATATATAAGTATTATTTATCAATTGATAAAAAATTACAATTTGTTGTTGGTAGGCGTGGGCAATATACTTTTGTAATCGAAAATACACAGGTGTTTGTTATGACTTTTAACCCAATAATGTTTGCCCGCCACAGCAACGCAAGTAGTGCGGTTACTAATGCTTTGCAAACTAACAACAATCACGTTGTAATGGATTTTAGCGGCACCGAAACCAGTGTATTTTTAAGCACTATTTTAGGGCTCGATTTAACTAAGCTTACCGCCAGCGGTTTAGGCTTAAAAGGCACGCTTGATGGCGACTATAATTCTGACTACAGCTTTGCTGTTTATTACTTTAGCGAAACCGCCTTTAGATTTGTACTGCCACATAACGCAAGCCTTCAACTACAAGCACTTATAAACGAGCAACAGCTACGTTTTGATATTGATTATGTAGTACGCACCGACCTAGCAAGCTTTATTTTAAGTGGCGACAACGCGTTTGATACTCTAGTAAATGCTTTTAAATTAACACCAGGTTTGCGCCTTTCTGACGCGCAACTATGCTACGGTACGCAAAGTGGTGATGTATTTATTACCGCCATTGATAAAAACGACGAACAACACTTTGTATTAGTCGCTAAACAACAAGAATTACAAAAATGGCAAAGCTACATGCAAGCGCAAGGTTTTGCACTTATGCATAGTGAAGCCGCATAACGAATACAAACAACAGGTGAACATAACAATGTTTACCTGTTTTTAATTGCGATTAAGCAATTAAAGTCTATTTAAGCCACGCCCTAAACAGGGTTAATTTAAACGTGAAGGAATGTTATGACTTCTAAAACTGTACTACATGCTAAGCACCTAGAAGCGGGCGCTAAAATGGTTGATTTTCATGGCTGGGAAATGCCAATCAACTACGGCTCACAAATAGAAGAACACAATAGCGTACGTACCGACGCAGGTATGTTTGATGTATCACACATGACTATTGTTGATATTAAAGGGCCTCAAGCACAAGCATTTTTACGTAAGCTAGTAGCTAACGACGTTGCAAAATTAACCGTACCAGGTAAAGCGCTTTACACAGGCATGCTTAACGAGCAAGGCGGTGTAATAGACGACTTAATTATTTATTTCTTTAGCGAAACCTTTTACCGCCTAGTTGTTAACTCAGCAACGCGCGAAAAAGACCTAGCGCATTTAGCTAACGTATCGAGCGACTTTGACGTAACGGTTACAGAGCGCCCTGAGTTTGCAATGATTGCAGTACAAGGCCCTAACGCTAAAGCAAAAACAGCCACTCTTTTAAATGCCGAGCAACAAGCAGCTGTTGAAGGTATGAAGCCGTTTTTTGGTGTTCAAGTAGGTGATTTATTTATTGCCACAACGGGTTATACTGGCGAAGACGGTTACGAAATAGTAGTACCGAACGACCAAGCAGCCGATTTATGGCAACAACTGCTAGACGCAGGGGTTAAGCCTGCTGGTTTAGGTGCACGCGACACGCTACGTTTAGAAGCAGGTATGAACCTTTACGGCCTAGATATGGACGAAAGCGTATCACCACTTGCAGCTAACATGGCATGGACCATTGCATGGGAACCAGAAGATCGCGACTTTATTGGCCGTGATGTACTTGTTAAGCAACGCGCAGAAAAAAGCACTGACAAACTAGTTGGCTTAGTGTTTGAAGAAAAAGGCGTTTTGCGTAGCGGTTCTAAAGTAATTGTTGACGGTGGGATAGGTATTATTACTTCTGGTACTTTTTCACCAACACTTGGTTTTAGTGTAGCCCTTGCACGTGTACCACGTTCAACAGGCGATACAGCTCAAGTAGAAATGCGTAAAAAATTAGTAAACGTTAAAGTAGTAAAGCCTAGCTTTGTACGTAACGGAAAATCAATAATTTAAATAATTTGGTTATACCAATCACAATAATTATTGTGATTGGTATCCTCCCAATATAAACCAAAGGACAAATAAAATGAGCAACATTCCTAGCGAGTTAAAATACGCACCTTCACACGAGTGGGTTCGTAACGAGGGCGACGGTACATTTACTGTTGGTATTTCTGAGCATGCACAAGAACTTCTTGGCGACATGGTATTTGTTGAATTACCAGAAGTTGGCGACGAAGTAGACGCTGGCGAAGACTGTGCAGTAGCAGAGTCGGTTAAAGCAGCATCAGACATTTACGCACCAATTAGTGGCGAAATTGTTGCTATTAACGAAGAGCTTGAAGATTCACCTGAAACAGTAAACAACGACGCTTACGGCGACGGTTGGTTATTCCGTATTAAAGCATCTGACGAGTCTGAGCTAGACAACTTATTAGACGCTGAAGGTTACTCGCACACTATCGACGAAGAATAATCATTTTTTGAAGATAACTAAAAGCCCCGTTTAATGTATAAAAATGGGGCTTTTATGATTTTACAGCATACAACCCCATACTGAGTGAGCTGTTAAATCATCAAATATTTTAATTAATGCTAGTTACCCATTAGCATTTAGGATCATAGGAATCTGGATTCATGTCAAACGCCAAATCTCTTGAAGAACTAGAGCAAAAGCAAGATTTTATTCGCCGCCATATTGGGCCAAGCCCAGCACAAGTAAGCGATATGCTAAGTGCTTTAGAAGTATCGAGTGTGCAAGAGCTCATTGACCAAACTGTACCGGCTAGCATTCGTCTAGAACAACCGCTAACAGTTGGCGAAAGCCGTACTGAAGTTGAAACACTAAGCTACCTAAAATCAGTAGCCAGCAAAAATAAAGTTTTCAAATCGTACATTGGCCAAGGCTACCACCCAACTAACGTACCGCACGTAATTTTACGTAACGTACTAGAAAATCCAGGTTGGTATACAGCGTACACACCGTATCAGCCAGAGATTGCACAAGGGCGTTTAGAATCATTATTAAACTTCCAGACTATGACCCTAGATTTAACTGGTCTTGATTTAGCAAGTGCATCACTACTTGACGAATCAACAGCGGCTGCAGAGGCTATGGGCCTTGCAAAACGCGTATCAAAAGCTAAAAAAGCCAATGCCTTTTTTATTGCCGACGACGTACACACACAAACAATCGACGTAGTAACAACGCGTGCCGAGCAGTTTGGTTTTGAAATAATTGTAGGTAAAGCAGAAGATGCCGTAAATCACGACATTTTTGGCGCATTGTTCCAATACCCAACTACATCAGGCGAAGTGGTAGATATAACTGACCTAATTGCTGGCGTACAAAGCAAAAAGGCCATTGCCTGTGTTGCTGCTGACATAATGAGTTTATTACTATTAAAAGCACCGGGTAAATTAGGCGCAGACGTAGTACTTGGTTCGGCTCAACGTTTTGGCGTACCTATGGGTTACGGCGGTCCACACGCTGCATTTTTTGCAACACGTGACGCATACAAGCGTTCATTACCAGGTCGTATTATTGGTGTATCTAAAGACCGTTTAGGTAACGACGCACTACGTATGGCAATGCAAACGCGCGAACAACATATTCGCCGCGACAAAGCCAACTCAAACATTTGTACAGCGCAGGTATTACTTGCCAACATGGCAGCGTTTTACGCGGTGTACCACGGCCCACAAGGCTTAAAAACTATCGCGCAGCGTATACATCGCTTTGCTGATATTTTAGCAAGTGGTCTTAAAGCTAAAGGCATCGCACTTAAGCACAGCACGTGGTTTGATACGCTAACAGTAGTAAGCGACAGCAAAAACGACGTAACAGCACGTGCAATTGCAAAAGGCGTAAACTTTGCTACAAACCACGAAGGCGAGTACTCAATTTCGGTATCAGAGACAACAACACGTGCCGATGTAGCTGAGTTATTCGATATTATTTTAGGCGAAGGCCATGGCCTAAGTGTTGACGCTATTGCAGCCGACGTTGAAGCAAATGGCAGCGAGTCAATTCCTGCAAGTTTAGTACGTGACGACGAAGTACTAACGCATCCAAACTTTAACAGCTACCATAGCGAAACAGACATGCTTCGCTACATTAAGCGACTAGAAAGCAAAGACTTATCGCTTAATCACTCAATGATCTCGTTAGGCTCATGTACCATGAAACTAAACGCGACTGCTGAGATGATCCCAATTACGTGGCCTGAATTTGCAAACCTTCACCCATTCTGCCCGCTAGATCAAGCAGAGGGTTACCAAATAATGATTGGCGAGCTACACGACTGGCTAGTAAACATTACTGGTTACGATGCAGTATCACTTCAGCCAAACTCTGGCGCGCAAGGTGAATACGCAGGCTTAATCGCGATTCGTAAATACCACGAGTCACGCGGTGACGCACACCGTAATGTATGTTTAATCCCAAGCTCTGCGCACGGTACTAACCCTGCATCAGCGCAAATGGCAAGCATGAAAATTGTGGTAGTTAACTGCGATAAAAACGGTAACGTAGACATGGTTGACCTTAAAGCGAAAGCTGAGGAAGTGTCTGAAAACTTATCGTGTATTATGATCACATACCCGTCTACGCATGGCGTATACGAAGAAACAATTCGCGAAATTTGTGACATTATTCATGAGCACGGCGGCCAAGTTTACATGGACGGCGCAAACATGAACGCGCAAGTTGGCGTAACAAGCCCAGGCTTTATTGGCTCAGACGTATCGCACTTAAACTTGCATAAAACGTTTTGTATTCCACACGGCGGCGGCGGTCCAGGTGTTGGCCCAATTGGTGTTAAATCGCACCTTGCGCCATTTATGCCAAACCACAGCGTAATTAACGTACCAGGTACTAACATTGGTAACGGTGCGGTATCGGCAGCGCCTTACGGCTCAGCCGCTATTTTACCTATTTCATGGGCTTACATCACCATGATGGGTTCAGAGGGCTTAAAACAAGCGACTGAAATGGCAATTGTTAATGCTAACTACTTAACGCATGAGCTAAGCAAGCACTTCCCAATTTTATACCGTGGTCGTAACAACCGTGTTGCTCACGAATGTATTGTTGACTTACGCCCACTTAAAGAGCTATCAGGCATTACTGAAATGGACGTAGCTAAGCGCCTGCAAGATTACGGCTTCCATTCACCAACTATGTCGTTCCCAGTAGCTGGCACATTAATGATTGAGCCAACTGAGTCTGAATCAAAAGGTGAGATTGACCGCTTTATCGAAGCAATGGTGTCAATTAAAGGCGAAATTGAAAAAGTAATCTCTGGCGAATGGTCAATCGAAAACAATCCGCTAGTGTTTGCACCGCATACACAAGGCGACGTATTAGGTAACGAATGGGACCGCGCGTACGACCGTTTTTACGCTGCATTCCCAGTGCCTGCAGTGGCTAAAAACAAGTTCTGGCCAACCGTTACACGTATTGATGACGTATACGGCGACCGTAACTTAGTATGTTCATGCCCAGCGGTTGAGACTTATCGCGACTAAGAGCAGAGACTAATTTTTGAACTTTAATGGGAAGTAAGTTCTATTATAGTTTGGGAATTTATCAAAATTATAAAAGCCGTTGCAGCAATGCAACGGCTTTTTTGTGTGTGGTGATAAGCCATAAATTATATGGGCGTAGGTTGGGAAGAGTGAAACGAAGCCCAACAAGTCCCAAATATACTTACTCGCTCAAAAGCCAAGAGTATGTGTTATTTATTGTAGGCGTTTAGCTTGCTGACGCGTTGATTGTTAAATCAAAATTCGGTATCCCTTAAATAAAATTGCACGTATGTAGCCTTTGGGCTACAATGGTTTTATGAAATATCGTATTAAGAAAACCAACGAGTTCGATAAATGGCTTAAAAAGCTCAAAGATCGTCAAGCTTTTATGGCAATAGCTAAACGTATTACACGTGCCATAAATGGAAACTTTGGCGATAGTGAATCTGTTGGTGGTGGCATATCTGAAATGCGAATTTTCGTAGGGAAAGGCTATCGTGTTTATTACATAATTAGAGGCGGTGAAGTTATTTTACTACTCAATGGTGGACACAAAGGTACACAAGGTAAAGACATTACCAAAGCAAAAGCCCTTTTAAGAGAATTGGAGTAATTATTATGGCGCTACAAACATCAGATTTTAACCCGTTTGACTATATGGAAACACAGCAAGAAATTAATACATTTTTAGAAGAGTGTTTAGCTGATGATGATCCAAATACCTTTATTGAAGCACTTGGCTTATTAGTTAAAAAGCATGGCGTGAGTGATATTGCTAAAGCAACGGGGTTAAACCGTGAAAGCTTATATAAAGCAGTTAACGGTAAAACTAAACCACGTTGGGAAACTATTTTTAAAGTGATGAAAGCACTTAACTTTCGCCTTACAACACAAGTTGCATAGGCTAGGTAGAGTGAAACGAAACCCAACAATTCACAAATATACTTACTCGCTCAAAAACCAAGAGTATGTGTTATTTATTGTAGGCGTTTAGCTTGCTTACGCGCGGGCGGCAGCCCGAATAAGTATTTGAATAGGTGTTTGAGGTTATCATCACCGATAACGTGAATACGTTTGGCACTTTTTAAAGATTAGAAACCTTATTCAAGGTTTTGTCGCGCTGGCTTGGTGAGCCAAAGAGGGGCTATAGATTTTTAAATTTTACTCTGCTGCAAGTAATTCATCCTTGAAGCTGGGTTACTGTCGGCATCCATGCCTTCACTTCCTCATACTGCGAAGCTGCGCTTCGGTTATTCGTCACCTCTCAGCGCCACCCGAGCATCACGCTTGATCCTTCAATGCACAATTGATGTGAACGTAAACGCCATGAAAGCACATCCATGTGCAAGCATGGCTTTCATTTCATCCATGAAATGCATTACTCATCAATTGCTTATTTTCAGGGCGTGATGACGGGGGAAGGGTGTTAAACGTGAGGTTGGTGTTTGGTCTTGGCAAGAAACAAGACCTGCACCTCTCTGTAGTTCCTCTAGGCTGGGTAGAGTGTAACGAAACTCAGCAAATCCTAAATATACTTATTCGCTCAAAAGCTAAGAGTATGTGTTATTAGTTATAGGCGTTTAGCTTGCTGACGCGCGGGCGGCAGCCCGAATGAGTATTTAAATAGGTGTTTGAGGTTTATCATCACCGATAATGTGAATACGTTTGGCACTTCTAGAAATTAAAAAACCTTATTCAAGGTTTTGTCGCACTGGCGACGGCAGCCAAAGAGGGGCTGCCGCTGGTCCCTCTCTGGACACTCTCAGCGCACCCGAGCATCACGCTTAATCCTTCAAACCACAATTGATGTGAATGTAAACGCCATGAAAGCACATCCATGTGCAAGCATGGCTTTCATTTCATCCATGAAATGCATTACTCATCAATTGCTTATTTTCAGGGCGTGATGACGTGGGAGGGTGTTAAACGTGAGATTGGTGTTTGGTCTTGGCTTATAAAAATAGGAATGACTAAAGTAATTTTTGATATTTGCACAGTTTTATATTCAGCTAGTGTTAACTTATTGCTTTTTAAACACCTTTTTACCTGTTAATATTTATTTTTTAAAAACCTATGTTTTAAGGAAGTCATATGGCAGAAAGTGGGCTCATTACATTTTTTGAAGTTACAGAGTGCGGACTACATAAACTTGAAAAAATAAATACACTTAACGGGAAAACTAAAAATAAATATAATCATGTTAGTGGCGGGCTTACTGAAACTATAAATGAGGTTGCTAAGTGGGTTGCAGATGTAGGGAAGGACAGCTTTAAAAATACATTACCTTGGGATGCAGATTCTAACCCTAATAGAGAAAGAGTTTATTGCGCAGATTTTTTTCAAGATGAAAAGTCTGGTGATGCATTATTTGTATTTTGCAAAGCCTTAGAAAATGGCGATGATTCATTAAATGGCTTTGTGGAAGATGCTAAGTTTGGGGATAAAGCCGGAAGTGTAGTAAGGGTTGATAAACAAGTCAAAGGTAAAAAATTAATTTATGCAAAGCCAATGTATTATTGGTTTATTCCTCGTCTTGGGCTCATTGCGAGTATTAAATTTCCCCATTCTGTTGCTGCAACAGATTTGATTACTGACTACTTTAAGCGGTGTATAGATAATTTTATCCCTAATGAATGTAAGAGAGTTACTCAGTACCAACAAGATGCACCTAATGGAAAAGAAGTGACTGTAAAAAGAGTTAGATATAACGATGCTAATGACAATGAGATGACTTACTTATTTAGAGCTTGCAAAAAAGAGCTTAACATTAAAAATGTAAGTTTGAAGTATCTCGCTGATAACATAACTCACCTTGTTGTACGAGATACTATTTCTTATAAAAAAGAAATAGAAGAAGATGGTCTGTTTTCTTTTTTTAATAAGATAAAGAAGAAACAACCAAAGTTAAAAAGAGATCAAGAGGTAGAAATAATTGAACCAACACGTTTGGATGAGCATCAATTGAAAGGTATAATGGAAGTGCAAGTCGAGGAGCATGTAACCTCTGGCTGGAACAATGTTGGTTTTAGGCTTAATGATGAAGATTCTACAAAGTGGTTTAATAGCTATGTTGCAAGAAAGCATATAAAATTAGATTGTATTAAAGTCTGCGATACTTATTTCCAAGCTATTGATGTATTCGATTGCTTAGATGCTCAAAGAGAAAAGCTGTTAGTTGACTTTGAAGAAACTGCTAAATTAGCTTAAGGTTAAAATATGGATGCTTTTATTTGGACATTAAAACAAGTTGCTTTCTTAATAATAGGTATTGCTGTTGCTGCTACTTTTAGTGATACAGTTGCAGTTTCAAAGTTTTCACCAGTATTGGCCACTCTTCAGAATATTTCAGCCGCTGTTTTTACACTTGCAGGAATTTGGGTTGCGTATCTATACCCCGAAGCTATAACTGCCTTAGCTAACCCCAAAAAAGTAAAGCTTTTAGAAGGGATTGAGGCAACACAAAGAATCAAAATGCTCGTTTTGACTATATTTACTTCAGCTTTTGTTCTTATTTGGATTTTAATGCTGAACACACTAAAACCTATATTTGAGTCATTTATATTTGTTAAAGAATATTCATATTGGTTTAAATTATTTTATTTTGGTTTTATTTTATACTTAGTGCTTAATCAGGTTTGGTCGGTGCTTAGGATTATGGGTGCGAATATCGACTTTATTCATAGTCTAAGTTACAGGAAGACAGAGCAAGAAATTCAGGATAAGTTAAATAAATAATAGGGTGTCAGTATCCGTGATCCCACTTTCGAAATATAAAAAACTCATCCATTAGAAAGTTCCGGTCAAGCAGGCTACTGTTTTTGCTTGACCTTTTTATTCAAAACTAAGCGTTCTTATTATTTAAACTCAATTTAAATATGACTACGCACATAGTCATGACGTCGATTGGTGTGAATATGAATCGTGGCTTGAATAAAGAACGCCATATAAATTAGTCCCTTGGCTTGCCCCACAGTTATCGTTTAGCGCCAGTATCAGCCCAAACTACAAATATCTTGAAATTATACTTTTAAGCTCTATAATTACGCGTAACAACACCCCTCCCGCTACCCGTAAGCTCAGCGCCCTGCGAGGGGTTAATTATTTCTATAGCATGATAAAAGGATTTAGCCTTCATGCAGTTCCCTAAAGCCCCCATAACATTTGCGCAGCAAGTCGACTTACTAGAAGATCGCGGGCTAGTAATTAATGATAAAGAATCAGCAGCCTTTTATCTTAGCCATATCAATTATTACAGGCTAGGCACTTATTGGTGGTCGTTTATTGAAGATCATCAAAACCATACTTTTAAGTCTGCTACTACGTTTGAGCAAGTGTTAAATCTGTATTCTTTCGATAGAGAATTAAGACTGTTACTACTTGATGCCATTGAGCGAATAGAAGTTTCTCTGCGAACTCAGTGGGCATATCATTTAGCAAAAAAGCATGGTTCACATGCACATTTAAATCCTACTGCATTTACTTCTAAATTTAATCATAATGACTTCGTTAGTAATATTTGTGCTGAAATTCAACGAACGTCAGATACAAATATAAAAAAGCAAAATCACAAATATAATGAAGAAACACCCGCTATTTGGATTATTGCTGAAGTAATGAGCTTCGGCTGGCTTTCAAGAAGTTATGATGCAATAGGGCGACGAGCGCTAAAAAATGATATTGCAGATTCATATAAAGTAAAAGAAACAATACTTTCATCTTTTTTACACCACATAACGACGGTGCGTAATATCTGTGCCCACCACAGCCGTTTATACAACCGAGATTTTACATTTACCATGAAGCTGCCAACAAATGGCGACAGTGTTTTACTTAATAGTTTTAGTGATACAGCTAAGCAGTTATACAACACACTCGTTATGTGTGCTTATTTTATGGATTTAATTAGCCCTAATCACCATTGGAAACAAAAGTTAGCTAGCTTGATTGAGGTGTATAATATTGATGTAACCGAAATGGGCTTCCCTGAAAATTGGAAAACGTTACCTATCTGGAATAGCATTAAATAAACTAAGAGCTAATTAAGCCCTCAGTTAACTGTAAAAACCAGAGGCACTATATTTTTATTACACATCAAGTACTTAGGTTTTTAGTTTGTTACTCATTGAGTTAATTACTTTGACGAGACCACGGCGAGCAGAGTTTAATAATGCGTTTACCATGTGATTAACCGTGGAGAGTGCGTGAGAAAATAAAGGGCAATATTATTGCCCTTTTTACGCGCTTAAATTGGTCGTTATAAACTATAGCGCGACTAAGCTTTGCGCTAGCATTGCCTTTATTTGTTTTACTATTTTAGCTTCTGTTTCAGGTTCGAATTGTTGTATTCGTGGAGTATGGATATGCCCTGTAGGTATACTTGAATTAAGCGCATCGCGCAGGCGAATACTTCGGTACGATATTTCGTTGGATAGGTAACCACCGCCGCCGCCATTAACCGCAATACTATTTTTAAGCTCGCCGTACGAACCCGCTTTATAGGTTTTTTCAAGCGTGGTGACTTCGTGATTGTCGATAACTTTATAAGGGCCTTTGGCTTGTTGCATGTAAGTTACAGGCAAGCTAAATTTTACAAACTCGTTGCCCGGGAGTGGTCGGCCATTAAGCTTTGGTATTACTGGGCTTGTTTGCGTTCCACCATACACAATATTGGCATTATCGGGGGCGGTTACACTGCGGCGTTTACCCGGAAAGTGCTCTAAATCAAATTCTGTTCTGCCCATACTTACGGTTACTACCATGTCTACATTATTAAGTGCGTAGTAGGGGGCAAGTAGCGACTCTATTATACCTTCATCAAAGTCTTCGTAGCGTACAGGCACCATAACGGTGTTAATTTCTGCGCTTATGCCGTTGTAATTAATAACTTGGCCGTCGAGTAATAACGCTGCAACACCTGAGGGGTTACTTTGGTTTATGTTTTTATCGAGTAAAAAAGGGTCAAAGCCCGTTAGTAATATTTTTTTAGTGCTGCCTGATGAAAAAGCAAGATCGGTACGGCCTCTGCTGCCTTCCTCAAGTAGGGTTAGTAAAGTATTTAGTTGAGCCTGCGTAATTGAAAATTTAGGCGATGTTGTGCGTATTACTTTGCTTGAAAGCAGGCGTGCCCAGTAAAGCTCTCGGTCGTCGTAGTTATTGGTTTTTACTATGCGTTGTTTTGCGTTTTCCCACAGTTCAAAACTAAAGTTTTGTACTAATATTTTTGCACTTTTAAAGTCGTTTAATTCTTTAAATTGCTGTTCAAAACTTGATACTTGTGGGGTAAATGCATTTAAAACATTTGGCATTGCTGATTGTGCTTTGTTGATACGCTGTTCTTCAACAGTTAAAGGATTACTTAAAGCAGCGAATGAAGAGGCAATTAAGCTGGTCGCTAATAATACTTTGATCATAATACTCCTAAGATAAAGCTATTGTTTTATGTGTAATTTACTATCCTACTATTGCTAACTTAGGGCAACCAATTAACGTTGAATCGACTGAAATTTGCTTTTGCCGTGCATTAGTATTGTTTAACGGCCAATTAGTATCACCGGCTAATAAAAATCCCTGAGTCAAAAATTGATCTTTATAGGTTCTACTTTAAGCTCTAATAAAAGTAAAAAGCCGTTATAGGAATGCAACGGCTTTTCATTATGGTTTTATGCGCTTCGGCTACACGAGCGAAAGGCCTTATATCCCTTTAAAACCCTCTATTAATCGTCAGGTCCTTTTAAGGTAAACACTAAATGTTTACGCATATCTTTTAAAATCACGCCCTTTTTAAGCATTGCGCCGCTTAAGCGTTTTTGCCACTTTAATAAGTCAGGCTCTGCGGCCGCTAAGGCTTGCTCGTTTTCAAACTGAAAGCACAGCAGTAGTGTACTTGGAAATAAGTGGTATTCCACATCAAACCAGCATTGCAGCATGCCTGGGAGCTCAGCGCGGCCTTGTTCTTCTAATTTTTCAGCAGTATTAAGTACAAGTGCTTGCTGCTTTATTTGCACTGCAGAGAGTTTTTTCATTATTAAAATCCAAGTTAGCGGCTAAAAAATGCAGCCGGAATGCGTGCATTATACGCAAGCTTGTAGGCAGGCAACAACTTTGAAAGAGAGTTAATGTTTAATAGGTTAATGTTCAATAGAGTGTATCTGTTTAAAATCTAGGGGTCTTGTTGGAAGGCGCCTTTGGCTTTTTCAACCTACGTAGGTTGAATAAGCGGCGCAGCCGTGCCATCCGACATTTTAAATTTAACCACAGAACCCCTTTTTAGATATTAATTTTAACGCGTGTTTTAACTCAATGATAAAAAACCTTATTCAAGGTGTTTGCCAGGTTGCTTGCAACAACTAAGGAGTAGCTGTCGCAAGCCGCTCTTAGAGCCTCACCGCATTACGCTTAATACTTATAAGAGGTATCAATCGGGTCGGTTTATTTAGATCGGCGCTTGTCTAGCACATAACGTACGGCCATTCTTGCAACACCCGCACCAATACCTGAGACCACTGCCCATGTAACGGCCTCTTTAAGATCAGTTTCTTCGCTTGGTCTATCTTTTGGTGCTGGTTCGTTGGTAACCTTTTCCCACGATTTTTGTAAAGTTTTCCTTGTTAACATACCTGCTGATGCAGCGGCCAGACCTATACCTATCGTCGTAATTAGCTGTTTATTACTCATATTACCCTCGATTATTTAGTTGTAGCGTGAGTTATCAATATGTAACTCTTTAAGTAAGAACAGTAGTACCAGCAATTTACATACCGATAGGTTGAGGAGCTTTTAAATTAGGGCGTTTTGTATTTGTGCAAATTAGTCGTTTAAAACCACGCTCACACACAAGCTAAATAATCAATGTAGAGCGTGCACAACCCTACTTGAAATATTTTTTAGATATTAACCCTGCAATTTAACTTACCTTCTAGCCGGCTTATCGCACTCATTGTTGTACAGATAGTAAACACTTTTATCCTATGCTTTAATATTAAAAACAAGGGAGGGCGTTATGAGTAAAAATAGATTTTTATTTAATAAATACGTTGCGGTAATGGCTGTGTCGGGCACTTTGGCTGCACCGCTACCAGTGCTGAGCAACGATAGGGGGCCGCTAGTTGAGCAGCTTTGTGCTAGTTGCCATAGTTTAACTAACCTTGAGCGCAGCGCGGGTTATAGTCAGCAGGACTGGCAAACATTAATAAGCTATATGGTTGATACGGGCGCAGATACTGCGCTTAATAAAGATATAAGCGCTTATTTAGCTGAGCATTATCCTGTTAATACCAAGCGCGAATCTAAGGTTGTTACGGGCGATTTAAAGCTTAGCTTTAAGTACTGGCAAGTGCTTACGCTTGGGCAGCGCGCTCGCGATCCGGTACAAGGTAAAAACGGACTTATTTGGTGGGTTGGCCAGTGGGGTAATATTTTAGGTAGGTTAGACCCTAAAACCGGCGATATGAAAGAGTACACACTGCCAAGTGGTACCTATGCGCACAGTGTGTCGCTTGATAAAAATCAAACTCCTTGGTTTTTAGGGAATAAAAATGGCACGGTTGGATATTTAGATTTAAAAACCGAAAAATTTAAAGTATATAAAATGCCCGATAAAAACGCCCGCGACCCGCATACCGGTGTATTTGACGAGGCAGGTATATTTTGGTTTACCCTCCAACACAGTAATATGATTGGCAAGCTAGACCCTACAACTGGCGATATTAAACTCGCTACTTTACCCACTAAAGGCTCACGGCCATATGGTATTAAGCTTGATTCAAACGGGTCACCGTGGGTCTCGTGTAATGGTAGTAACTGTTTGGTTAAAGTTGATAAAAGCTCTATGGAGCTTAGCGAAATTAAACTCCCGGGTGCTAAAACGCATGCAAGGCGACTTGCCATTACGCCTGACGATATGGTTTTTTATGTGAACTCTGGCATGGGTAAACTTGGCCGCTATAACCCAAAAACCAAGAAGATCACCCAGTGGGATAATCCCAGCGGTGAAAACAGCCACCCGTATGCAATTGAATATGCAGATAACGCTATTTGGTTTAACGAGTCAGCTAAACGCCCTGAAACCTTAGTAAGGTTCGACCTTAATACCGAAACCATGCAAAGCTGGCAAATTCCGAGTAAAGAGGGGGTTTACTCAGGTTTAATTAGGCATATGCGCATGGGGAATAACGGGCTGATTATTCACCAAACAGCGACTAACCAATTAGCTGAAATTACATGGTCTAAGTAATAATTTTAATTAATATATTTATATTAAAAACGGCATACCGCTTGTTAGTAAGTTTGTTTATGTAGATAGGATTTTTTTACAAAATTTAGCAATTTTTACTCTAATAATAAGAGTGTTAGTACTGGGGTGTGTTTTATCTTTTTGATTTTAAATGATAATTTACTTGGTTTGAGTTTTGCTTGGTAGTAAGTGTATTTTCTTAAATAAATAAATAAAGGAGTTATTATGAGTACCGTTATTACTGGGTTATTCGAAAGTGCATCACAAGCAACACTCGCAATTTATAGATTAGAAGCTTTAGGTATTAATGAAGCTGATATTAGTATTGTAGCCAACGACTCATACGCAAAGGAAGATTTTGCTGTAGACGAAGGTACTAAAGCTGCCGAGGGCGGCATTATAGGCGCGGCTTCAGGTGGTATTCTTGCTGCAATTATTGGCGGATTTACTGCCGTAGGGACTGTAGCAACAGGTGGTACGGGCTTATTAGTTGCCGGTCCATTAGTCGCTGCATTTGCTGCTGGTGGAGCAGGCGCTGCAGTAGGTGGTACTTTAGGTGCCGCAGTTGGTGCGTTTATCCCCGAGCACGAAATTAAGTACTACGAAGACGCCATTGAAAAAGGCTCTATATTAATTGGTATTAAGTACGATAGTGACAACAAAAACGCTATTGAAGAAATACTTAACAATGCAGGCGCAAGTAACGTTTCTACAGCGTAATGCTAGCTAATTAGTTTCAAAATTAATAAAAAAGGTGAAACTTAGTTTC
>NZ_BADV01000004.1:0-89233 GCF_000238895.1 Pseudoalteromonas sp. BSi20429
CGCACAATTAACACACACTCACATCAACACCTAGCACGTAGGTCGGCCGAGCATAGCGACTCCCGACGTTGAAATCACAACAAAACCCCTTAATATCTCAGTCGGCGAATACAATAGCATTTTCACTGTGACTCTCCACTGCTGTGGGCACTATGACATTACACAAGCTTCACATTGTAGAAAGCCCAAATTTAACGATTCGGGCTTTTTTACGTCTGCAAAAAAGTGAAGTTTGGGAGGATTTTTCATATATCGGATTATAATTAAATCAGTTACGCCTTATCAAACACTCAATCCTAGTGAACGACATAAATTAAGAATCAGTTTGATCCCCTACTTAGTTGATAAGCATCTATATAAGTATAATTAAGCTCTATCTCAGTAATATTCAAGGGGGGTGAGGTGCTTTTCCATGTAAATAGTATTACCTAGATGCTTAATGTTTTTATAGAGTACATATATTGTTCCAACATGTAATTCATTGACTATAATGATTAATCCTAGTTATGACTTTGCTAACTAAACTTAGATAGCGGTAAAATGCGCTACTTAAAATAATTACATAATTGATTATCCGAACAGATGAATTATTTCATCGTTAGCATAATTAATCTTCACTGTATTTTGCATAATTCAACAAAGGATTTAATTTTCTCTGATGCGATATAAAATATCTTGGTGCTTACTTTTTACCACTATGCTTACTCATTTTTCTGTTTTTTCTAATGAGTTTGAATTTTCTGGTTATGCTCGAGTTATTGGTGGCTACTTAGACGAAAAAAATGTCGAATATAAGGGATATGAAGACAGTCTTAAATTTTCTCCATCTAGTTTAATTGGATTCCAAGGCGAGTATCAGTTTGATGATAAGTGGTCTGCAACAGCTCAAGTTTTGTTAAGAAGCAATAACACAACAGCTTCCGATAACTCAGGGTTAGAGTGGTTATATTTAACATATAGACCGACGGATAATATTCAAATAAAACTCGGAAAATTACGCACACCTTTTTTTACCATGAGTGACTTTTCGGATGTTGGTTTTGCGTACCCATGGATCAATCCACCTCAACAAGTTTATGATACTTATTTATTTAAAACGTTTAATGGCATAGATGCTGTTTATAAATTTGGTGCAGAAAATTTTGATGTGAGCTTTGAAGGTTACTATGGTGAAGAGTCGGGTGATATAGGTATTGGCGCCTTAAGAACGGGCTTTGAAGTTGATAACCTTTTAGGATTTATTGGTAAGATTAATATTGAAAACTTAGAGTTTAGGGTTTCTCGTTATAATGGGAATATCAAGCTTGATATTGATGAGATAAGACAGCTAGAAAACGTACTCGATAGTCTTAACTTTACAAAAAGCGCTAGCTCGGTAAAAACAAAAGGTCGAGCACATGCAGACCAATTTGGTGTGATTTACGATAATTTAGATTATTTTTTTAGAGGTGAGTGGATCCGCATAAAAACTGACCTAGGAATAGTGCCTATAATTCAAAGCTATTATTTAACTGCCGGTGTTAATTATGCCCCTTTTACTTATCACTTAACATTTGCAGATAGCGACGTTGAAACTCGTTCTGCTGAGAATGAAATTCCGTTAGGTATTAATAGCGACTTAGATCAACTTGCATATGGGTACAATCGTATTTTTGATGAATCTACGCCTGATTCAATTAAGAGTTGGACAGTTGGTGTACGCTGGGATGTGTTGCCAAATCTTGCCTTAAAAGCTGAATTTTCAACGCTAGAAGGCGACGATGTAAAAGACTCGTTTTTTGTTACTCCTGATGACTCTGATTTTGATAAAAAAACTAATCTTTATCTTATTGGTTTGGATTGGGTGTTTTAATGATATTTTTTAAACCTATTAATAACATTAAAAAAACAATGATGCTCTTTGTAGTCGCTAGTAGCCTATTTGGTATTAGCATTTCAGTTTATGCAGAAAATACAAAGTCCTCGAACGTCATTATTGTAGTAAATACCACAGACCAAAACTTATCTTTTAGTAAGCAACAAATTCGCCATATTTATATGGGTGGAGCTATGAGCAGACAATTTAAAGCTGTTAACCTATTTGTCGGCAATCCGCTTAGAATAAATTTTAATACTAGGATGGTAGGTCTTACTGAATCTAGAATACAAGCATATTGGGCCCAAATGCGATTCACTGGGCGCAGCAAACCACCTGTTGAATTTGAGTCTACAGAAGAGGTTATAGAATACTTACTAACCGTTGAGGACTCAGTAGCTTACCTTCCTGCAGGGATCACTATACCTAAAGAGCTCACCATAATTTCACTAAATTAAAAGTAAGCCGCTTAGTTAGAAAAAGCATCAATTGCACTGAGTTATTTTGTAGTTATTGTTAGTTCTTTAAATAATGTTTCTGCTCGTTCAATTGCTTGTGGTAGTTGTGCAATGCACACTGGCTTTGCAAAATAATAGCCCTGCATTTCATCACTACCATGTGATACTAGGTAGTTAGCTTGATCGGCTGTTTCAATCCCTTCGCTACATATTTTCAAACCAAGGCGCTGGCCTAAATCGAGTATTGCTTGTAATACCGCAGTGTCTTTTGCTGAGCTTGCATATTGATTTACAAACATTCGATCTATTTTTAATGTATCAATTTCAATTTTAGTAAGATAACTCAATGAAGAGTAACCAGTGCCAAAATCATCTAATGCAATCGAGCCGCCCATAGCTTTAACTTGATTAAAAAATTCATTAGCGTTCTCAAAATTTTCTAAATAGCTTGATTCTGTTATTTCAAACTGAATATTTGAAATATTTACGCTATGTTCAAGTAGTTTACTTTTTACAGTATGAATGAAGTTATGATCCTTTAAGTCATGGCTTGAAAGGTTCATGGAGACGAGTACATTGTTCCCCATAAGTTGTTTTAGCATTTGCATATCTTTAAATACTTGTGTGATAACCCATTGAGTAATCGCTTTTATTTTACCTGCTTGTTCCGCAATAGGTATAAACTCACCAGGAGAAACAAAGCCTAGCTTTTCACTTTGCCATCTTATTAAGGCTTCTAAACCTTTGGCTTCTCCTGTACTCGACATTTTAAGCTGGTAAAATAACTCAAATTCATTTTGCGTTATTGCATGAGTTATTAAGTTAGCGACTTGCGCTTTTCTTTTGTTATCTTCAAGCATCTTATGATGGAAAACGGTATATGCACCTTTGCCTTTTTCTTTTGATGTGTACATTGCAATATCAGCATTACTAATGAACGTATTTATATCAAATTTAGCTTCTTTGGCACTCGCTATACCAATACTAATACCTGCTGGTACGTCCCATTCGTTTATAGTGAATGGCTCTTTCATACCCTCAATGATACTTTCGGCGATATCTATAACGATAGACTGCTCAGTGATATTAGGTAGCATAATTAAAAACTCATCGCCGCCTAATCGCGCAATTATGTCGCTACTTCGCAGATGGCTTTTCACTTTATTTGCGACGGCTTGTAAAAGCATATCCCCGGTTTCATGGCCAAGTGTATCGTTAACCCCTTTAAAGCTATCAACGTCAAAAAACATAATTGCAATGTCTTGGTCGTTACTTTTACTACTTGCTAACTCAAGTTTAAGCAGCTCCATAAAAAACATGCGGTTAGGTAGGCCTGTTAATATATCGTAGTTAGCGAGGCGCTCCATTGAATGTGTTTGTACTAAAAGCTGTGCGGTGTGTTTATGATTAGTTTGAACTTGGGAGTCAATTGTTTGTAGTAATGTATTAATGTCATTACCAAGTTGAGATACTTCATCGTGTCCAGTTACTTGATATTGAAGCTTATAATTTGTTGATTTTTCTACTTTCTGTGTGAATTCTGAGAGCTTTAAAAGTGGGCTTAATAAACGCTGATATATCCAAAACGAAATAATAATGGTGAGTGCAATAATTAAAACTACAAAGGGTGCTGCACTGTAAAAAAGGCTAACCTTGCTTTCATCTAATGGTTTTTTAAAGTCTTGTACAATGAGTAAATACCCAATAGGAAACTGTTCCTCCCCAATTGCCTTTAAGGCAACTAGTCCTTCATTGGTTATTGTAACCGCGTAAGGTAAATCTTTTGGTTGAATACTGACGAGTTCAGGTTTGAAGTTCTCTAGATATAGATAGTTAGGGTGGACGTATGACTGAATTAACTGCCAGTCAGCATCAAATACATTAACAAACTTAATATGTTCGTATCGATCAAAACCGAGCAATTCGGTGGTTATGGAGAACAAGTCAACTTGCTCAGACATAACGCGTAATAAACTATCGGAAATGTTTGAAGACATTGCATCTAAGTTTTGTTTAACAGATTGACGATACAAATCTTCGTGCTCATTAATCGCGAGGAAAAAAACTAAATTTGCGCTAAATATAATTAAAACCGTTGTTATTATAATAAATTTATACCGAATACTATGAAGCATCAAATTTAACCCTTAACCATCATTTAATTATGCTTTAGTTATTATTATGTAATCAGACAATCCATAATTACAAAAAAAGTTACTTACTTCGCCCTTTTTAGCACTAAAAATCTAACATTAAGAATGCTTTTAAATTCATATACTAAATATAGCTGTTTATTTAATTTTGTACTGACTTACTTTGTTGCAATTTCATTCTTGGTTTAATAAGTGACCTGTGTAAAACTACCTGAGTTAATTTAGTAAATCAGGTGACATGAATGTCGAATATTAAAGCTTGGAAACTTATAAGCCTGTTTTGTTTGTTCGCAGTGCTTATGGGTTGTCAATCGAAAGAAGAGCAGCTGCAACAAACAATTCAAGAGTCTATTAAAAAGGTAGATACGGAGCTGTCTCAGCTTGGTACTGCACTCGATAATGGAAGTGTACGCAATGCTGTGTTACTTAAAGAATATGGCGAGCTTCTTAAAAAACAACAACCAGAGCTTACAAAAGTTGTTGATGTAATTACCCTTGATGCAACGCGCCAAGGCGCACTTTATAGTGGCTTAACACAGCGACTTAAAGATATTAAAGGAACTTACTTAATTCCTCCTTACGAAGATACGTTACATAGCATTGATTTGTTGCGTGATGCATCTAAACCTACGCTATTTTCTGATGCGTTAACCGATCCTATTAATATGCTAGCTGATATGTCCAAAGGCACTTTAGCGCGTGTAGGCGCAATTAGTAAGCAAGCTGAAGGTGAGGGTGTTGGTAACCAAATGGTAGGTAACCCTAACTATGGTAACTGGCAATCAAATAGTAACGGTATTAGCTTTTGGCAATGGTACGGAATGTACCGTATTTTAGGTGATGTATTTGATCGTGTTGAATACGGAAGCTGGAGTAAGCGCCGAAAGTATAGCTATTACAATGACTATGGCCGTTCGCGTTATTCAAGCCCTAAACAAATTAAAACCCAAAGCGCTTTAGAAACACGCACGCGCCAAACATACCAACGCCAAGGTAAGCAGTTTACCAGTCCTTATGCGAGTAAAAAAACAGGTGCATCAGGTTTAAGCCGTAGTAGTTATACGCCAGCAAAAAGCCGCAGTAGTTATTCTCGTTCGAGCAGTTATAGCAATAGCTCAGGATCGGTGCGTGATAGCGGTAGCAGAACCTCTCGTGGCGTGAGCCGTGGTAAGTAAAAGAATAAAGTTGGAGTTAGAATAATATGTATGAATTTAATGGAATAACTATGTGGTCACTGCAAGCGCTGGCGATTGATTTTGCAATTATAGTTTTATTATTTGTAAGCCTTAAATATATAAAAGGCTGGGTTTCAAACTTACATGCAAATGATGAAATAACAGAGCGTGATAACTTTGCTTTTGGTATTAGCTTTGCCGCTGGCTTAGTGGCACTGGCGATTGTATTAACGGGTGTAAGTAGCGGAGCTTTTGCTGCAACACTGCAACAAGAAGCACTGCAAATGTTAGCTTATGGCGCATTAGCAATTGTACTGATTAAGTTGGGTCACTTTTTTCAAGATAAAGTAGCTCTTCGTAAAGTAAGCCTGCACGACGAAATCGTTAAAGGTAACGTTACAGCTTCAATAATTGATTTTGGCCATGTTGTCAGTGTTGCTATCGTTATTCGCTCAGCTCTTTTATGGGTGGCTACTGACGGCTGGCATGGTCTTCCAATTGTAATTGCCGCCTTTATTATAGGTAGTGTTGTATTACTACTTGTTAGCCAATACCGAGTGCAGTTATTTAAGCGTACAAACAAAAGTGGCGACTGCCTACAACAAGCAATTGTTGATGGTAACTTAGCTGTGGGTATTCGTTACGCTGGATTTTTAATAGGTAGTGCATTAGCTATTACAGCAGCAACGGGTGTTGCACCTTACGCGGCTGATAATATTAATGCGAGTTTACTATACTGGGCTATTAGCGCAGTAGTGAGCCTTGTTGCATTTATTATTTTGCACTTAGTGACAATTAAAATAATTTTATCTGGTTGCGATATTTCCGATGAAGTTAATCGTCAAAAAAATGTAGGTGTAGCTACTATTTCTGCAGCAGTATCATTTGCTGTAGGTATCACTATGGCAACATTACTAGGCGCATAATCAGTGTCATCAACCAACACCCCCCCAAGTAAGTCTCGCTTACTTGGGCACGATATACTACTTATTACTGTTATGGCCGTGCTTGCTGGGTGCGGCCTTATTTATGAATACTTACTGTCTCATTATGCGGGCCGTGTACTTGGCTCAGTAGAGAGCGCTATTTACGCCATGATTGGCACTATGATTGTAGCAATGGGCTTAGGCGCTTTTTTAGCGCGCTGGTTCAAAGATGCATTTACCGCTTTTGCTTGGCTAGAAAGCATTATTGCTTTGGTTGGCATGGGCTGCATTTTAGCGATAGCGGGTGTAATAGCAGTTAGTTATTCTCTTCCTCATTTATTTTCGAGCATTTTTAATTTACCCCCTGATGTTGTACTTAATGGTTACGTATTTCAAAAGCTACAAGAGTGGTCACGTTTTCTACCTTATGTTTTTGGTTTAATACTGGGCTTATTTATTGGTATGGAAATACCGCTTATAGCGCGCATTCGTCAGCACGTTTATGGCCGTTTTTTAGAAAACAACGCAGGGACTATTTATGGTGCCGATTATATTGGTGCTGGTATTGGTGCAGCCATTTGGGTAAGTATCATGCTCTCAATGCCTATAATGCAAGCTGCAGCGTGGACGGCGTTATTTAATATCATCGCAGGACTCGCGTTTTTATGGCGCTACCATACCCATGTGCGCTTTGCTAAGGCACTTTTAGTTTGCCATATAGTATTACTGGCATTATTTGGCTTTATTTTAGTATTTGGCAGTAGCTGGATGAACAATCTAAGTAATGTTTTATACAAAGATAAAGTAATTTATTCGCAAGCAACTAAATACCAACACGTAGTTTTAACCGAAAGATTAAGCAAAAACCAACCTCAGCCAATTACCGATTTATATTTAAATGGGCGTTTACAGTTCTCAAGTATTGATGAGCAAATATATCATTCAATGCTGGTTTACCCTGCAATGCTTGCCTCTAACAGACACGACCGTGTATTAATAATTGGTGGTGGTGACGGGCTTGCACTTAGAGATGTTTTAAAATGGCCTGTAAGCGAAGTAACGCTAATAGATTTAGACGCGCAACTACTCAATTTATTTGGTCATAAAGACGGTGACTTTACGCCGCCAGAGCACATCAATAAGCTATTACTACAGCTAAACAATAAATCGATGCATGATTCGCGAGCCAACATAATTGTGGGTGATGCATTTTTAGAAGTAGAAAAGCTACTTGACCAATCTAAGCAGTTCGACACTATTTTAATTGATTTACCTGACCCTAATCATCCTGATCTAAATAAAATGTACAGTGACTACTTTTATAATCATGTACGGCAGCTATTAGCACCCGATGGCGCAATGGCGGTTCAATCAACCTCACCTTATCACGCTAAAAAAGCGTTTTTAAGCATTGCTAAAACAGTTAAAGCTGCTGGGTTTGGCTATGTTGAGCAGTATCAGCAAAACATACCTTCTTTTGGGCAGTGGGGCTGGACTATAGCGACTAAAATGGGGCAGTCGGCCAGTGGCCGTATTAATGATGCGACGGCTATGCCTGTGCCATCAAGATGGATTAGTAAAGAATATTTATTGGCAAGTTTTGTATTTCCTAACCACTACTTTGAACAAGTTAAAAGTATTGAGGTCAATAGGTTAGGGTCTGGTCAGTTGTACGATTACTACCGAACTGCATGGCAAATTGAAAGCGAATTGTATAAAAACTAATAAAACATGGTTGACATAATATGTCGGCCATGAGAATCTTAACTCAGACATAATATGTCAAACGACAAAAGGCAGAGACATGGAATTAAATGAACTTTCAATAAAATTAGCTTCTTTTGAAACTGAAGGCGCTAACTTTGAGTCTTTCTTGATTGCCAACCCAGGCGAGCAAGATGTTTTACAAGTCATTGTTGATGGAAATGATGAACTTCCAATTTTTGTTACACAAACGCAAGAGCAGTTGTTATGTATTAGCTACTTGTTTGACGAAGATGAAGTTAAGAGTGAATTACGCAACGAGTTAAACGAAACATTACTACGTTTAAACGTGCCAATTCCACTGAGTGCATTTGCTAAAATCGATAACAAATACGCGATTTTTGGTGCACTGTCGGTAAATTCATCATTGGATGACGTTACCCACGAACTAGTGACATTAGCCGATAACGCTATCGATGCACTAGAAGCCGTGACCTTGTATTTAAACGATTAATAGCTAGTTAGTGGAGTTAAGATTATGAGTATTTTAAAAAAATTATTTACAGCCGTACGTGGCGGCGCTCGTGAAGCAGGCGAAGCAATTGTAGACAAAAATGGCATCCGTATTTTTGAGCAAGAAATTGCAGATGCGCAAAATGCACTTCACCGTGCTAAAAAAAGCCTTACAGAAGTAATGGCTAAAGAAATGCAAACTAAGCGTAAAATTAGCGCTGTAGATGCATCAATCGCGGAACACGAAGCGTATGCAGGCCAAGCTCTTGAAAAGGGCAACGAGGCGCTGGCATTAGAAATTGCAGAAAAAATTGGTGACTTTGAAGCTGAAAAAGCTGAAAACGAGCAAGTATTATCTGGCTTTAGCAATCACATTGTTGCGCTTAAGCAGCAAGTTAAAGATGCTGAAAAATCAATTAAAGAGAACCAACGTCAGCTTACAATGGTTAAAACCACTGAAAGCGTACAGCAAGCAACAATGGCTGTTAACAGCACGCTTAATACAAACAGCTCGTCTATGACATCGGCTCGTCAATCGCTTGAACGCATTAAACAGCGTCAACAAGATCGTAGCGACCAGCTAGGTGCTGCAAAGCAACTTGAGTCAGACGTAAATGGCGATGACTTAAAAGCAAAAATGGCTGAAGCAGGCATTGGCGACACAAGTCCAAAAAGTGCTGATATTTTAGCTCGCATCAAAGCGAAGCAAAATAGCTAACCATTACGTTTATACTTTAAAAAGGTAACCGAGTTTTGCTCAGTTACCTTTTTTGCTTAGAAGGCAGCCTTCCTATGTTTAATTTTTTCAA
Organism: Pseudoalteromonas sp. BSi20429; assembly: GCF_000238895.1. NCBI lineage: Bacteria > Pseudomonadati > Pseudomonadota > Gammaproteobacteria > Alteromonadales > Pseudoalteromonadaceae > Pseudoalteromonas > Pseudoalteromonas sp. BSi20429. The sequence continues at coordinate 9,594 of NZ_BADV01000004.1, forward strand.
ATCTAAAAAAGAGCCAGAGCGTCAGCTTAATCATCCAAGCGAGCTTAAAAAAGGCGACATGTTTAGCGTTATCGACTCATTTGCTTATCCGGCATGGTTAAAAGGTGAAACGCTACGTGTTACTGATATTCAGACTTACCAATATCAGCATAGTAGCGATACTGAATTTGTACTTGAGACAAACAGCGGCCAAGTTGTATTTTTACAAATTGAGCAAGATGACGGTGAAGAGTGGGCAAACTTTTCTATTAAAATTCAACGAAACGAAGTTGAAGAAATTTTTAGCCTTGATGAGTTTGCGCGTATTTTTGATGAAGAGTCGTTAACCCACATTACAGTGCAAAATACACCAGAGCGCTTTATGCAGTTTTTAGCTAAAAGCTATCAACAAAGCGAGTCGCCTTATGTGTGTTATTTCCATAATAAAGATTACCGCAACCAAGCTTTGCCTCGTTATGAGCAAGAAGGTGGCGAGCCATGTGAAATGATTTGCTTAGCGTCGGATAATGAAGGCTTTGGTTTAAATATCGAAATTTGGGATGGCGGCGAAACAGAAGTATCGCTAACACTGACGCGCCCAATGACAGACATTGTAGACTTGTTTCCTGGAGATGCTAAGTGAGTGATGCTAAAGACAAGTGGTTACGTCAGGAACAAGCTGTACGTGCCACACAAATGGCATTTGATCTAAGCAGCGAAGTTCAAAAGCTGATAAAAAAACAAGCGATCGATCAAGAGCTAACTCCATCAGACATGATCCGCAAAATACTTGGCTTAGACGTAAAATCTAAAAAAACGCGTCAACGTTTATCGTTTAATTTAAATGATGATGAAATAGCACAACTTGCCAATCGGTTTGATGTACAAAGCGATGATAAGCGAGCCGTAAAGCAGCAAGTAGCTGATTTATTAATAGCGCACACTAAAAATAAAAAAGTGAAATAATTTAATTAGATTTTTATGAATATTATTTTAATTGCTTACTTAATTATTTTTGCGTTGTTTGGTACTGCGGCGAGTTATTTTGTACGCTTTATTTATGCGTATTGGGTGCTTAAAACAATGCCTATGAAGTACATTATAAAAGCGGGTATTTGCGTGGTATTGGTCGTTGTGATCTCAGCGTTAATTCCGTATTTAAGTTAACGCTGAGGTTAAATTTGATTTATTTTATATCAAACGACTGGCACTGCTGATTAATACACAGCGATTGCACTTCAAGTACTGGAGAACAATCAGTTAAGCCTTGTGCTTTATTTTGTATGTTTTCTTGTTTTGTTATTTGTTGAGCAAGCTGTTCAGCTTCTTCTTGAGAGGTGTTCAGCGTTGAATAAACCGCGTATTTACTCGGTCCACCGCACGCGCGGGCGCCAACTTCAAGGACTTTGCACTGAAAGCTAGCGGTGCAGCTATTATTACTCACCATGTTATTCAGATCATAGTTCAAGTCAGACAAGTTTTTACTTTGTTCATTACCTGACGTTACAATGCTAGCACAGCCACTTAGTAACAAAATGCTGCTAGCCATGCTTATAATTGATAGCTTAACTGTTGATGGTAAACAACTCATAACGTTATCCTTAAAATGCACTTACCGCTGAGCCTTCAAGTTTAACACATTTATTTTCAACACACTGCGTGCTTGGCGTTGTTAAATGCTGACAAATACTCATTATCCCTTTTTGTGAATTATAGCTACTTTCAAGCTTTGTGATTTTATCGCTAAGGGCTGTTACTTGATCCTCAGACGCAGTGTTTGTTGAATACACGACAAAGCTGCTTGGCCCGCCACATGCGCGACTACCTACAGCATTTACTCTACATTGGGTGCTTGTATCACACTGTTTATCTGCAATTAGTGTATTTAATTCAGTTTTGGCTACTTTTATATCGTCTATTGAAATGTTTTTTAAATCAGCTTTTGGTATTTTTTCAGCAACTACGTTCTTTTTAGTATTTTCTTGTAATTGAGTGTTCTCTTTTAGCTTTTGTAGCTCTTGCTTAGGTGCTTCAGCCTCTGAGGCGATTGTTACTTGCTGTGTTTTAGCTGGTTCTTTATCCAAACATGCAGTTAAACACAGTGGTAAAAGTATGGCTAATAATGGGGTACGCATAAAAAACCTTGATAGTGATGAAATATTCATCACTATCATACACGGTGCATTTTTTACGGCAATAAAAACTATATTATCAAGTAATTAAAGACGTGAAAAATATTGTTCTACTAAAGTCCGCCCTGCGTTAGCTTGGTTGGATTGAGTAATTTTTCAAGTTCTTCGCGCGGTAAATCAGTTTCCTGCTCAGCTACATCAATAATTGGGCGAGCTTCTTTATAAGCCTGCTTTGCTATTTTTGCTGCTTTTTCATAACCGATCACCGGATTAAGTGCCGTCACTAAAATTGGATTTTTAGCGAGCGCTTTATCTATATTAGGCTGATTTACCTTAAAGCTGGCAATGGCTTTATCGCCCAATGCCTGCGCGCTATTGGCAAGTAATTCTATGCTTTGTAAAATATTATACGCAATGACTGGCAGCATAACGTTTAGCTCAAAATTACCCGCTTGCCCTGCTACGGTAATCGTGGCGTCGTTGCCAATAACTTGTGCGCTTACCATGGCTGCGGCTTCTGGTATTACTGGGTTTACCTTACCTGGCATAATAGATGAGCCTGGTTGAAGCGCTTCAAGCTCTATTTCACCTAAACCTGCAAGTGGTCCTGAGTTCATCCAGCGTAGGTCGTTGGCTATTTTCATTTGTGCGACAGCGAGTACTTTTAATTGCCCAGAAAGTGCGACGATGGCGTCTTGTGAACCTATATTATAAAAAAAGTTACTACTGGGCGTAAATCTAATGCCTACATTGGCACTCAGATTTTCTGCAAATTTGGCTGCAAACTTAGGGTCGGCATTTATTCCTGTTCCAACAGCTGTACCGCCTTGTGCAAGTTCGCATACACGCTCTAAGCTATGTCTAATTCCTGCTGCGGCATGATTAACTTGTGACTGCCATGCACTGAGTGTTTGATCAAACGTTACAGGCATTGCATCCATTAAATGCGTACGGCCCGTTTTAACTATATGGCCTACTTCAGCTTTTTTCTTTTCCAGGCTTTGCGATAAATTTTCAAGCGAAGGAAGTAATTCGTACACTACATTTATTGCGCTACTGAGTGCGATAGCAGTAGGGACTACATCGTTAGAGCTTTGCCCCATGTTTACATCATCATTAGGGTGAATGCTTTCATTGCCTATCCGGCTAGCAAGCGTTGCAATAACTTCATTGGCATTCATATTTGAGCTTGTGCCAGAACCTGTTTGAAAAATATCAACGGGAAAATGCTCAACATGTTCACCATCAATAATACTTTGGCAAGCTTGCTCAATTGCATCGGCTTTAGCTTTGCTTAAATGGCCTAGCTCACAGTTACTTTGTGCAGCGGCTTGTTTTATATAAGCCAGTGCAGTTATAAATTGCTTTGGCATAGGTAAGCCACTAATGGCAAAATTATTAACCGCTCGCTGTGTTTGCGCCTGATAGAGCGCATCAATAGGTACTTGTAGCTCGCCCATGCTGTCTGATTCTGTTCTAAAGTTGCTCATAAGTGTGCTCCTTAAAAAGGGTTGAATTCGTGACTAAGAATACGAGCTTCACGCTCAAGTATTAAAAATTGTGCAGTATTGTTATGCACTTTATAAAACCGTTTTAGTGCTAATAAAGGTTTGTATAACTGCTCTAAACATTGTTTACGAATAGCATTATGTATAAGAGGGTCGCACATTTTGTTCATAATTTCATGGTGTGTGCGTCTAAGATAAAACTCTTGAAGCAAGGGATTACGTTGTTGCTCAAATTTTTTGGCGACGTTAAGGGCGGTTTCTATGTAATCGGCAACGAGCATGGGTGCATGCAGGCCAGGTCTTAAGCAATGGCAAGAGAGTTCTTGATGGTAACGATGCTGGGCATAATTTGAAGACATAAAAAAACCGACTTAAGTTAACGATAATAGTTATCATTACATTTAATCGGTTTCAGTGTAAACAGTTATTATAAAAATTATTTGCGATACTAATTTGAGTTTTAATTGTAGCCAAGAATAAATATCTGATCTGTTTCATGTTTGTTCATCGCCTGTTGATTATGTTTAGGGTGCGAAAGTAAATCGATTACTGTAGCTCTCATATCAACGGCGTAACTATGATCGTCGGTGGTTTTTTCGGTTATAGCAATAGCTGCGTCTACAGCGGTATAAGGGGGTATATGCATAATTTTATCCTTTGAAATTTAATATAAGTTAAACCCTTTAGTGGGTTAGTTATATAAAAGCATATTACGTACCAATCATAATAAATTAACTCAACTATATGATAGTTATAGTGTTTAAAAATTATCTTTTTTTCATCACGACAAAATAAGCTAAATTTGCTTTACTGTTGTGCATTAATCTACAATTTTGGTGCACAGTAATGACAAAGCCATTTTCACAAGCCTGTGAAAACAATAAAACCCCTATTTTAGAGCAATTAAAGGACGTATTAAAAAATACTAAAACAGTACTCGAAGTTGGCTCAGGAACCGGCCAGCATAGTGTTTTTTTTGCAGAGCAATTACCACATTTACAATGGCATACAAGTGATCGTGCTATAAACCACGAAGGGATTAATTTATGGCACCGCGAAGCTAATTCAACTAATTTACATGCACCACTTGAGCTTGATTTAAATAATGAGTGGCCAATAGATAAAGCTGACGCCATTTATACTGCAAACACATTTCATATTGTAAGTTGGCAATTAGTTGAGCGTTTTTTTGACGGTGTTAAACGCCACTTAAATAGCGACGGTATGTTGTGTATTTATGGGCCATTCAAATACCAAGGTGAATTTACCAGCCCAAGTAATGATGACTTTAGTGCCTTTTTAACAGAGCGCGATCCGTTAAGTGGAATAAGAGATTTTGAAGCAGTTGAACAACTAGCTAAGCAAGCAGGGCTTACGCTTATTAGCGATACAGCCATGCCTGCAAATAATCAGTTACTCGTTTTTAAACGGCAGTAATGAGCTACATTGCTCTTTATATATATCAATATGGCCGCGTTCACGCTTTAAGTAGTCGCTTATTGCATTACTGAAGTCGCCATCAACAATATGGTGAGCAGAGTAGGTAAGCACGGGTTCAAATCCGCGTGCTATTTTGTGCTCACCTTGTGCACCCGAATGAAAACAGTTGAGTTTATGCTTTATTGCAAACTCAATACCTTGGTAATAACACAATTCAAAGTGCAGCGAATCTACTTCTTCACTTGCTCCCCAATAGCGCCCATAAAGCGTATTTTTACCTACTAAACTAAGTGTTGCAGCAATCACGTTATCGTCTTTTTTGGCCAGCATAATAACGAGACTGTTAGCCATTAAGGCATGTAAAAGCGTAAAAAACTCCATATTTAAATAGCCCAAATGACCAGAGCGCTTTAAGTAGGTACGCTGATAAAACTCACAAAACAATTGCATTATCTCGGGCGTAATTTGCGTTCCTTGCAGCCATTCAATATCAATGTTCTGTTGCGCTATTTTAGCTCGCTCTTTTTTAAGTGACTTACGTTTTCGTGAGCTAAGCATCTGCAAAAAGTCGTCAAAGGATTCATAACCTTTATTAAACCACTGAAATTGCACACCCACTCTTAACATGGCGTGTTGCTCAGTTAATGATGTTGCTTGAGCTTGATCGCAAAAGTTAACATGCCATCCCGACCATCCTTGCTGAGCACTGTGTAAGCTAAGTTGCTCTGTAATGTATTGATATACCGCATTTGGATTAGCGTGCTCGATAGTAATGCGCTTGCCTTCAATAGGGCTAAAAGGAATGCCAGATAGCCACTTGGGATAATATTCTAAACCGTGTTTTTCGTATGCCTCAGCCCATGCCCAGTCAAATACATACTCGCCGTATGAATGACTTTTTAAATACCCAGGTGCAAGTGCAACGAGCGTATCATCTTCAAAAATAGCGAGGTGATGGGGCTGCCAACCACTTTTTTGTGTTACGCATTGGCTTTGTTCAAGGGCATATAAAAAAGCATGTTGAGTAAATGGTTCATCACCAAATAAACGTTGCCACTGCGCCTGATCAATCTTATTAATACTGCTAAACCATTGGTGCGAAAACGTTCCCATGACTACTTACCTTGTAGTTGTTCTAAGCTGTTCTACGTTTTTAATAAACGTACTAATTTGCATTTTAAGCTCGGTAAAATGAGGATTATAAGTTAAGCGCTGTAAAGCCGGATAGTGTTTTAAGTTGGCGCTTGTACGCTCTCCTAGTTGTGGGTTTTTAGTTGTTTTACATGTTTTATATAGGGGCTCGTCGTTAATAAAGCTGCCACAATTGCGATAAGTGGCGTTAATTCCATAATGTGGATTTTGCGGTGAGTTAACAACAGCAATATGCGATATACCATGAACCTTTTTACATTGAGGTGTTGTGCATTGCGGATTATTTACTGTGTAGTCACTAGCAAAGTCTGGCGGTAAAATATCAGTACTTCCATAAAGTACTAAAGTATCGAATGGCTTATATTTGATTGAATTACCTTGGTGTAATGCACTTAATAATTTTAGCGTGGCACGCGTATCTATCGTGGTATCAATATCGCTAAGTACACTAAAAATAGGTAATTTAAGTGCAGGGCGTTTGTTTAAGCTACTTACGCTTGCAAGTGACATTGCATCGTACGAAGCGGCAGCTGCATTTAAAGGAAATGACTCATACTTAGCAAAGTCTACATCGGCGTCTTTATCAATCCAATTAACAAAGGGTATGGCATCAATCCACTTTGCTATCCAGCCGTACTTATTATGTGGCTCGGAGCCTGGCGAATAAAGCATAAGCGCTTTAATTTTAGGGGATACAGTGTGTTTGGTTGCGTAATCAATAAGTAACGCTGCACCGGTAGAGTAACCTGCGAGTATCACCTCATCAAAGTCTTGTACGGAGCGTTCAATACCGTATTTTATTGCTTGTTGCCATTGGGTAACGTCTACATTGAGTAAGGCACTTGCGGCGCTTCCATGTCCTGGTAATAAAATAGTACGCACAGTATAGCCTTGCTGATAATACACTTGTGCTAAATCGTGATACGTAAAGGGTGAATCAGTTAGCCCGTGGATTAGTAGTGCAACTTTATTACTGTTTGAATGCGTGAGCTCAAAAGGGGCAATAATATCTGCAATAGTAGGGTCAGGTTTTCGCGTACCTTGTGTTACTAATTGCTGATACGTTTGTGTAATAACAGGGCATGGCATATTTGCACGTGGATTGGCTTTATTTATATGTTTATATGCAAAATCTAAGTAATCGTTAAATGGCAAAAGGGCGTGGTAATTAAAGCGCTGGTGGTTGTGCTCATTTTCAAAGCGTAATAAGCCTTGTTGCTTACTTTTTGTTATAAATTTAAAGTCGCTCGCCTGCGATATACAGTTTTGAGCGACAGCTGTATGAGAAAAAACACTTAAAACAAAACCCAAAAATACTCTTAAAACTATTCTTAAAATTAAACCACTATTGTTCATTAACTTCTGCATATTGGACAAGACACTCGGTTAGCTTAATGAGTTCAAGCGGTTTTGCAAGATGTTGATTAAATCCAACTGCTTGTGCATGTGCTTTATCCTCTGGCATTACGTCGGCAGTTAAAGCAATAATCGGGAGTTCTTGTTCGGTTTTAAACTGGCGGATCAGGGCCGTTGCTCTATAGCCATCCATTATAGGCATTTGGCAATCCATAAGGACTAAATCAAAATGTTGTTTTTTCACTATATCGACCGCCAACTCACCGTTTTCTACTATATACGGCACAATCCCTAACGAGCCAAGCATCGCTTTAATAACCATTTGATTTACTGGGTTATCCTCTGCGACCAAAATGTCTAGCGAAGTAATATTAGTATTATCAAATGTAATAACATGTTCTTTTTTAGGCTCTGTTGTTTCTAATCGCATGGAAAATGTAAAAGTAGAGCCTTTATCTATTTCACTTTTAAGTGTTATTTCTCCCCCCATTAGCTGGCTTAGCTCTTTAGCTATGGTTAAGCCAAGTCCTGTACCGCCAAACTGCCTTGAGGTAGAACTATCAGCTTGGGTAAATGCGTTAAATAATTTTTTATGCTGGCTTGGTTTTATACCTATTCCGGTATCACTAACGTTTATAACAAGCTGTACTTTATTGGCGGCAGTAAACTCTGTTTCTATGTTTAAAGCAACGCTGCCTTGGCTTGTAAATTTAATCGCGTTACTACATAAATTAAGTAATACCTGCTCAATTCGCATAGGATCACCAATAAACCAGGTATTTAAAGGTAGCTTTGAGTTAACTTGCCAGTTAATACCTTTGTTAACTGCGCTTTGTTCAAACATATTGTCTATGCGTGTTATTAAGGCACCTAGGTCGAATGCAATAGATTCAATAACTAACTTTTGGGATTCTATTTTTGATATATCAAGAATGTCATTAATTAAGTTTAATAAACTTTTAGATGATGAGTTTATTTTATCTAAATAGCCAATGAGTGTACTTGCACTGTCTGTTTCTCGAGCAAGTGAAGAAAAACCAATAACGGCGTTTAATGGTGTACGTATTTCGTGGCTCATATTCGCTAAAAATTGGCTTTTAGCCTGATTAGCTAAATCAGACTGCTGCTTTGCTTGTGCGAGTGAGTGTGTACGCTCTGCAACTTGACGTGTAAGTGCAATCTGTTGCTGATTAAACAGCAGTAAAACCATTAAAATTAAAGAACATACGGCAACTTGAAGTATGAGCAATAATAGAGTTAGTTGACTATTATGTTGTGTTAAAAAGCTTTCTTTAAGGGCTAGTTTTACAATCCATTTTTGCCCTGCAAAGTCCACGTCAAACGACATTAAACGGCTGCCTTTGGCTTGCTGAACATCTTGAGAGTAATTACTATAAAACGGCGGTGTGTTTGTATCTTCGTATATACCAATCGAAAACATATCAGACTGTTCTTTAGAAATGGCCTGCTCAATAATACTACGCACTAAAAATATACCAGTGGCATAGCCTTTAATTGTTTTTTCATCGTTATATTGGGAGTACACAGGGGCAAATAATAAATAGGCTGGTTTAGGTTGTTTGGTTTGCACCAACTGAATTATTTTAGTTCCGACTGGCATGTACTTTATAGCGGGGTTAAGCAGAGAGTTTTTTCGATCAGGGTTTGAAAATACATTAAAGCCAATCGCTTTTTGATTACCATTAAAAGGAGCTATGTATTTTACTATAACAAGGGGATCGTTAATTTCAAGAGGTTCGCCAACTATATCAATATCTAAATGGTAAATGTTTGATATTTCTTGAGCAAAGACTTCGCGTTGATCTTGAGGTATTTTTGCATTCCACGATAAAGCGTTAATAAACTCGTATTGAGTTAGTAACTGACTAGCATAAGAATAAAAATCTTGCTGGCTCAGCATGGGGGATGATTGGACCTGACTTGCTAAGCTCTGCACTGCAATAATACTACGATTTGTATATCTATAAAGGCTGTTTTCTATAACGTGGACTTCACGTTCGGCAATTTTAATAGTGCTTATACGATTTTCCTGATCGTATAATTGTGTTGTTACCGCGACGGATAAAAATAAAACTGAGCATACTGCAATTGTCGGAAATGCCGATATAGTATGTTGATTAGACTTTTGTGGTAATAAAGAAAGTAAAAATGGAGTTGCAATTAACACCCCTAATGTATCGCCAAGCCACCAGTAAATAACATTATTCCAATGATTATCAATACTGTAAATCGAGTTAAATTGACTCAGTGCGAATACGCCAAAGTTAGCTGAAATTAAGCTGACCAATATGGCTATGACTAAAATAAAGTAAATTATATTCTTGCGCTTTTTAAAACGCAGCGGGTGACCAAGCCAATACTTTAAAAAAGCTGCGCCGACCATTGCCTGTATAACAACACCAAAGGCGATATACATAGCCTCGTTGAATGAGTTGCCGACCAGGACTAGCTCATGAGCTGAACTATCAAAAATATTTAGGTTAAACGCAATTGCAGCTACGAATAAAGGCGGGATAAAGCGCCACCACCAAATATAACAACCGACTAGAGCTATACCGGCAGGTAACCAAATTGGAATTATTTGCGAGTTAAAAGCAAGTTTAGTGAGTGCTATGCCGACTAAAAAATATGCTAAAGCAAACATGATGTAAAAAATAATGGAATGATTTTTAGAGTTAAAATTTTTCACATAAGGTCCAAGCAATTATTATTATCGTTTTGAAATATCAGTATAGCTAACAGTAAGTTATTTTGGTTATTTTTATAATGGTAACTGTTTTTTGCTAAATGACTGCTTTAACACGACTGTTGATTCTATATTTGCAATACAACTTAAACTACCTAGTTGATGTTTTACAAATGTTTCGTAGCTCTCAAGATCATGTGCAATGATTTTTAATAAATAATCATAGCTTCCTGATATTACACAACACTCTAATACATGTGGTAATTTTTCTACATGTTGCTCAAATTGCTCTGCAGCACTTACCGAGTTTTGGCTTAATCGTACAAACGCATATACCAACACATTAAGGTTAAGTGCTTTAGGATTTATGGCGGCGTGGTAGCCGGTAATAATATTTTCTTGCTCTAACTTTTTTATACGCCTTAGGCAAGGTGTATCCGATAGGTTGATACTGCTGGCCAAATCTGAAACCGACATACGAGCTTGGCTTTGCAGTGCAATGAGTAATTGCTGATCTTTTTTATCTAACATAGCTGTCGGCTTTTATTAATTATTTTTATATTTGTAGTGATTATTGCTAAGTATTGCAGTTTTTACTAATTTTTTTGGCGTTTTACCCTCATTGAACTCTGTTAGCATTTAACTATAAAAATAATAGAGCACACCAATGAACACACATACCGCTATTTTCGATCACTGGATACGAACAGAGTTTGTCACTTTAAATAGTGAATTAGAGCAGCTTTATTGGCAGCAAACCGATAAAGCCAATGTAGAAGGGGTAGGCGAGGCCTTAAAGCAACAATTAGAAAAAGAAGGCAACGTATTAATTAGCAATTTATTAGCCGAGGGAAACACAGATCAAGGCTTTGATAGCGCTTTTGACTTACTCGGTAACGTAGGATTGTTTATGGCGGCGTGTAGACGCCATGAAATTACCGAACCAAGCAGAGAAACCAGCTCCCCACTAATAGATGCTTCAGCGCTTGCTATGCATATTGGCGCATCGATTGGCGTAACCCCTCGCTTTGCTACCGCCCACTTAACTACTCATAACAAAGCACTTAACGGTATTTATAAACGATTTACTAATTTACCTGATGAAAAGCTATTTCTTGATTATAACACTCAAGGCATTTTGGCCTACAAACGGGCAAGTGATGCATTATTAAAAATATTGCCGTTAGGTATTTCACATCCCTTGTGTGGTGAGTTATTAAAAGTAGCTAAACAAGCGCTTATAGATGTAATTGAGTCAAACAATGCACTTTATTCTGAGCTCGATGCAGATCGCTTTTTTAACTGCGTTCGCCCTTATTATAAACCGTACCGTGTAGGTAAAGAGGTTTACAGAGGTGCAAATGCTGGTGACTTTGCAGGTATTAACGTGATTGATATGTTACTAGGGCTTTGTAGCGCAAATGAGCCTAGTTACTCGCAAATGCTGGTGGATAAGTTTTTATATATGATGCCAGAGGATCAACAAATCCTACGAGAAGCCATGCGTATGCAAAGCTTTATGGATGACTTTTTACAAGCAGAGCAATATAAAAATACAGATTGGTTTAAAAGCCACGCAACGTTATTTATCCAAGTGTGTAAATTACATGGTGACACCGCAGTCGGTCATCATAATCAACTGGTTGAAAAGTTTATTGCTCAGCCCTCAAAAAATATGCAACAGCAGCATATGAGCAAGGTAACAGCAAGTGGTCCGCCGCTTCATGTGTTACTTGATTCGCTCGAAAAATTAAGAGATAGGCGGGCCAGTGCCAAACGCGACGATATAAAAACACGTTTTGACGATCTAAATACACTTAAAAAATGGGTTAAATAGCATGCTTAAAAATGATTTTTGTATGGCTGATGGCTGTTATTTACTAAACCACTCGGTAGGGCGTCCTCTTAAAAATACGCAGCAATATTTAGCTCAGCACTACTTTTTACCGTGGGAGAGCTCAAATAAAGAACCTTGGCAACAATGGCTGCCCGCAGTTGAGCAATTTACCACCGCGCTTGGTAAGTTATTTAATGCGCCTAGTTCGCAGTTTTGTCCTCAGGTTAATTTATCAAGTGGCTTAACAAAGTTGCTTATGTCGCATCCACGGCTACAGCAAAAAAATTGTAAAGTGCTAATGGCGCAAAGTGATTTTCCGAGCATGGGTTTTGCAATGCAAAAAGCATTACCAGAGTGCGCACAAATTATGTTTATACCAGAGCACGAAAACCTAACTGATATTAGTGTTTGGCAGCGTTATATAACCGCCGACATCGATTTAGTTTTTATAAGTCATGTGTATTCAAATACAGGTGTACAGGCGCCTGTGTACGATATTGTAGCTATAAGTAAATTAACCAATAGTTTATCAATAGTTGATGTTGCTCAGTCAGCGGGTGTTATACCGCTTGATTTAAGCATACTCGATGCTGACTTTATGATTGGCTCGAGCGTTAAATGGCTATGTGGTGGCCCAGGTGCAGCTTATTTATGGGTTAACAAAAATCAAATAGAGTATTGCGAGCCTAAAGATGTGGGGTGGTTTTCGCATCAAAATCCATTTGAGTTCGATATTAACCATTTTGAATATAACGCCAGTGCGCTCAAGTTTTGGGGGGGCACTCCCTCTGTAGCACCTTATATTATTGCCGCAAATAGCATTGCTTACTTTGCAGAGCTAACTGCTCACAAGGTAAGGGATCATAACTTAGCTATGCTTACGCTTATTCATGAGCAACTAGGCAAATATGTTGCATCACCTATGAGTAGTGATAAATGCAGCGGGACTGTTATTTTGTTTTTTAACAAGCAGCAAGACCATGTACTTACAGAGCTTAATAAAGCGAAAGTCAGTGTAGATGCCCGTAAATTTGGGATACGAGTATCGCCACATATTTATAATACTCAAGAAGACGTTGCGCAGTTTATCTCGATAGTAAAACGAGCGCTTAAGGGTTTTGGCTAAGCTGCTGCTTTCTTTGTTTTAATGACTCTATTTTTTGCTGCGTTTGATTAATTGATGCGTCGTAAGCTTGCTTTAACGAATTTGTTTTAGTTGCGATAGCATCAGCAATAGACGAAGCGCCTAAACGATTGGCTTTATCTTGAGTCATGTAATCTATCTGCTGTTTTTTAGCTGCGTATTCTTTTTGGCTTTGTGCAATAGATAGCTCAAGGCGCTTTATTTCACGTTCTATTTGTTGAACTTCTAAGTAGTCATCCACAGAGGTGTCGGTAATACCTTTACCGGGCGTAGAGCTTTTGTATGCTTCAATTACGTTTATATCTTTAAGAGTAATAACTTGTGCATCTTTAGCGCAAGGCGTTTGGCTAAAGGTAGGAACGCCCTTAATTACACACTTATACACTGTTGTACTTTGTGCCAAGGTAAAAAATGGTGCTGCCGCGCAAACTGATAGCAATATGAACCGGATCATAGCTAAACCTAAAGTGGCTAAAGTTGTGTTAATAATGCCCTAAGTTATAACTAGGCACAATTTGTTTAGTTTTTATAATTTTTAGGTACAAAAAAACCACAATTAAGTGGTTTAAATTAAGTATGGTCCAGAGAGAGGGATAGATTTGCTTACATCCATGTAATCAATCGCTGCGCGACGCTTGCAGCGGCCCAAAATGTTCCAGACATTTTGTCGAACCCTGTCGAGGGTTCTCACCCTCCCAATTTAGTATCGGTGTTAAATTTTAGGCACAAAAAAACCACAATCAAGTGGTTTAAATTAAGTATGGTGGAGAGGGAGGGATTCGAACCCTCGATAGAGCTACAAACTCTATACTCCCTTAGCAGGGGAGCTCCTTCGGCCACTCGGACACCTCTCCAACGCATAACCGTTTGTATTGATGGAAGTAAAAAAACCACCAATTAAAATATGGTGGAGAGATAGGGATTTGAACCCTAGATGGGCTATAAACCCATGCCGGTTTTCAAGACCGGTGCATTCGACCACTCTGCCATCTCTCCGTGACGCAGAATAATACTTAGGTGATACCGCTGTGTAAATAGCAAAATGACTGTTTGCCTAAAAAACATACGTAAATGAGGTTTTTTTTGTAAATAAGGGGAAATTAAGGCAATTTTTAATAAAATAAATAGGTTGCAGCAAACAAGGGGGAGCTAAATAAGTGACTTCATTTAGTGGTTGAGTGTTCGCTGCACCGAAAAATAATCATGGTTGGGTGATTATTTATATTGAGCTGCGCCGCTAAGTGCTAGTCTTTTACCAATAGTGTTAAGTTTAGCTAACATTCTTGCTTTACGGTTAGTTGGTTTGACTGCTACTTGAGCTGCTGCTGTTTGATTTAATGTGTTAATTGGTTTCATTATTTTGCTCCGGGTTGTATATGTTGAAATCGCGTGCATTTTGCACGTTGTTTGATTAAAAAGACAACGATAAAAAATTGAGCCTGACGGATTAGTTAAACTAATCCTTATTTATTTTATTAACGTGCGGTTCAGTGTTTTTTATTATGTTTTTTGCATAAATAGTTAAAATAAAATCGGCGTCATTCTCACCAATGCTGGTATTTTTGTGTGTTTTTATTTATTTATATGCATTTTACACAACCTTTTTTGACTAGTTATTCAGATTAAAAAAACTCAATTAAACTCTTTTTTATTCGTTCTTAAATACATTGTTGGAAACAAAAGCTTGTCACTACTAATAATTATTAAACCAAGTACAAAAAAACAGAATGAAAAATCACTAATGTGGCTTAAAAGCATCTGTAAAAAACGCAGTTTTTCTTATTGTATGTTTACTACAACAGGAAACTTTAACAATGACTGCGCTCAAATAAGGTTGCTACTGAGTAAATTTACCAAAGTAGTTGTACTTGGCGGAGACGGTACATTGAGCTTGGCGGTTAATGCGTTAATAGGGAGTAGCTGTACGTTAGCATTATTGCCTTGCGGTACAGGTAATGATTTCTCGAGAGGGTTTAGTTGCAAAGAAGATGATTGGCGAAAGGCATTATTTAATACACTGACAGCAATTGATGTAGGAAAAATTAATAGTCGCTATTTTATTAATACTGCAGGGGTAGGGTTTGATGCTCATGTAGTTAAAGCGATTAATGCTAAAGCTAGTTTTTCATCTTTTGATTACAGTTGGACGAGCATTAAAGAGCTATTTTATTATCAAGCTCAGCAGTTACAAGGTACGTTTAATAACGATGTTAGGCAGTATAAAAATTTAATTACCGTATTTGCTAATCATAAGTACTTTGGTGGTGGTCTAGAAATAGCGCCAAAAGCAGATTTAACTGATGGGCTGCTTGAGTGTTATCAAATGCGATCGGGTGGGCTTTTTTATAATGTAATAAGCTTTATGAAGTTATTTTTTAAGCGCCATCAGCATATAAAAAACCTTAACTACAGTCGCTTAAATACAGCTTCCATAAAAACTGAAGGGTTATTGATTGAAGCAGATGGTGAACTGGTAGGTAAAACTCCTGCCGTTATTAGTGTACATGGGCAGGCTTTACTTTTTCATATGCCAATAAAAAAGCGCCTACAGTAGGGTAGGCGCTTTTACGTTAGTTGCGTTAATAACGCGTCTAACTGGGGACGGAGCCACTTTTAGCCATTGCTCTATTAGCTAAAAAGGCGTTAATTCGTTTTGTTGGGGTAAGCACAATGGCGTTACCTAATAGCACTAGGCTAAATCCTGCAAAGGTATTTGCGTGCCATTCAAAGCCTTCAAAAAAGCTACTCAGTGTTACTGCCACTAGTGGGAATAAAACAATAACGTAGCTGGCTTTTTCAGGGCCTATATTTCTAAGTAGAGCAAAGTAGCAACCAAAAGCGATTACAGTGCCAAATATTGATAGATAAAGTAGTGATAACCAGTAACTTGGTGGAGCGTTTAAACTAAATTGCACATCGTTCATTAATACATATAAAGCCAAGCCTATAGCGCTGTATAACATACCCCATGCATTGCCTTGCAATACACCAATTTGTTTACGAGAATTACGAACGCTTACCATATTTCCTAATGAAGCCACAAAGGTGCCACCGAGGGCAAGTAGTAACCCGACCAACGCACCGTTACTCAAGTCGAACTGCTGTAACTGTGGCCAAAACAGACACGTAATACCTAATACAGCGAGTACAGCACCTGTATAAATTCGTTTTGAGATTGGCTTACCAAAAAATAACCGAGTATTGACTATGTTCATAACCAGCAGCATTGAAAAGGCAATAGAGGTCATGGCTGAGGTAAGGTGATTTTGTGCCCAGTAAAGCATTAAATAATTTAATCCAAAATTACAAATGGCTAATAAAACAAAAAAGCCATGATCCAGTAACTTAAATCGCATGTCGGGTTTTTTGTACGCTACATATAACCACATTAAAAGCGCTGCAATAGCAAAGCGATAAAATAACGATAACTCTACCGCAATATCACCTAACTGAAACTCTATGGCTAACCAAGTTGAGCCCCAAATTAAAACAGTTGTAATGTATAGCGCTGCACTTTTCATGGTTAGTCTCCAAAGCCCGATTGAATGGCTATTTTAAGACCTATCTGTATACTTACCATATACAGAAAAGTAAAAATGTAACCTATACAGATTTGGTGTGTGATGATAAGACAAAAAAATAGCCAAGGGCATGAGTTTTTATATCAGCAAGTTATTCAGTTGATTAGAGATATGAGCGCTCAACAAGTTTTACTCCCCGGCGAAAAACTTCCATCACTGCGTAAAATGGCAGATAACTTAAGCATAAGTATCCCCACTGTAAAACAGGCTTACCAGTCACTTGAAGATCAAGGGTTGGTAGAGGCGCGTGAAAAATCAGGATATTTTTTAAAAGTCGTTAGCATGGCGCACAATTTACCTAAGCGAGTTAAATTAAGTCGCGAACCTGTTGTGGTAAATAAACAAGCCTTAATAGAGCAGGTGTACAGCGCGATTCATCAAGCGAACGTAGTCCCTTTTGGTATCGCTAACCCAATTGCCGCAGCACCTACCGATAAAGCACTCGCCAGAAACATGCGCCGCGTAATGACAATTGCGGGCAGTAAAGCCATAAACTATGGCCCAACAGATGGGTTTGTACCGCTGAAAAAGCAATTAGTGCATCGCTATTTAGATTTTGGTATTGGCATTGATATGGACGAGCTTGTGATCACCAATGGTGCGCAAGAGGCCATGGCTATTGCGCTTAAGTGTGTAACAAAGCCAGGCGATGTAGTGGCTATTGAGACACCTTGTTATCACGGGATTATAGAGCTAATAGAAAGCTTAGGGCTTAAAGCGCTCGAAATACCACTGTGCCCAGATAATGGCATTTGGTTAAGTGATTTGGAGCGCGCTTTGAATGAGCATGACATAAAAGCGTGTTTATTCTCGACAGCAATTAGCAACCCTGTAGGCAGCTTTATGCCAGATACAAACAGGCAGCAGCTGGTGGAGTTACTCGAAAGCCACGACGTAGTGCTTATTGAAGATGACGTATACGGCGATTTATATTTTACGGCAAAACGAGGCACACCTGCTTTAGCGTACTCTAAAAAAGGATTAGTGATCAGTTGCTCATCTTTTTCCAAAACGGCAGCGCCTAGCTATCGTGTGGGTTGGGTCGTTGCCGGTAAATTTGCAACACAAGCACGGCGATATAAACGAGCACTAAGTTGCTCCGCTTCGTTAATAAACCAATGGGCGTTATCAGAATTTATTGCCAGCGGCGAGTACGACCGTAACTTAAAGGTACTCAGGCAGCGCCTGCGCGATAACAAAGAGCGTATGCGATGGTGTTTACAACAAGCTATGCCAAAAAATACACGTATAAGCGATCCAAAAGGAGGCTGTGTAATGTGGCTAGATTTAGGAGGCGAATACGATAGTCAAAAATTATTTTTACTTGCTCTTGAGGTTGGTATTAGTATTACCCCTGGGCTTATTTTTTCAGCCTCTAATAAGTATAAAAGCTGCGTAAGGTTAAGTTATGGTGTGCCGTGGAGCGAGCAGATAGAGCAAGCCATTATTACTCTGGGTAAGCTCACTTTATTAGCTAAAAAGTAATACCAATCTGCTTATATATGGGGTCTATTTAACGTTAAGAAAATTACGCTAGAACTAGGCAAAAGTTTTTGTATCTAGTTGTTCTAAATAAAAAAATTTTAACGAAGTTATAGTGCAATTTAATTCGTTAAATTGATCAAAGATTTATGCAGGTTGGTATAAGTTTGGGAAACACAAAAAAGCAGCATTTAAGTAAACTTAAGTGCTGCCAAAGGGATGTTAAATAACGTTTGCTGTACTAATTGTGTTTAAAGCTAAATAACTGGTAACCTTTAAGCTCTGGCACTTGCATTACTAATTGCTCTTCTTGTTTTGCAATATCAGCAAAGTTTTCACATAAAGAGTTAGCTCTCTCTTCAAGTGCGCTTGCATGTAGCTCTACTTTTTCTTCTATTTGTGCACCCATATTTTCCATGCGTTGTTCAAAGGCATCCATATCGCCGCCTGAACCAAGTAACTCAGAACCTAAAGCCACTAAAATACTGCCCATTGATTGCATTACTGCTGATTCAACCGCTGTTTCTATCTGCTGCTCAAATTGTTGTTCAAAGTTTTCGCCAAATTGATTAAAACTTTGTTGGCCCATTACAAATGTACCTTGCTGGTAAAATGTGTTTTCTACCTCAATTTTAATGTCGTCCATAAGCTCAGACATATTATCAAGACCGTCAATATTAAATGCATTGCCTACTTCTTCTAATGCCACACCGGCAATTTTAACACCCTCAAGCGCTATGTTAGCTACTTCAGGTAATTGAGTGCGTAAGCTGTCAGAGTACTTATTCAGTGCTTCGCGTTGTGAGCTATTAAGCGCTACAAGCTCGCCATTTACGGTTAAGTCACCATGGGTATTAAATTGCATAGTTTTATTATTGGCAGTAAAAATTTCTAATTCGTTTGGTTTAATACGTACATCGTTTTTAAATTCGACGTTACATTCATCGTTACTAAATGAAATTGCAGAATCGTTGTCGTTATGAGCCATAGCGGCTGGCGTACAAATTAATGCGCTAACTAATAGTAATTTTTTCATGTTTGTTCTCTACTTTTTGTTGATGACGATTAATTAATAACAAGTTTGATGCCAGTTTTATTTTTCCATAAAAAACAATTGATTAAGTGTTTTTCTTTATTTTTTAGCAAGTCAAAATAATTAATAAATAGCTATTTTTTAGTCAAATTGGCTAACTAATAAAAATTAATAAATTTTATTTATCGATACGATAAAAAACTCTCACTTTCCTCAATTCAAATTTAGCGCTATTTATTCACATTACTGACATGAAGACTATTTACAGTAGTCGCGTGGCTTTATTTTGATGTTAATTTGCAGAGCACTTTGGCATTAAACATTTTTAATTTTACCGGCTATTGCGATAATAAAATCCTTGGTTGGTCTCAAACACTTTATGGAGTGGGTTGTGGGTAAGACATTTAGTTACGATGCGCTAGATGACGATTTTGTTGAAGACGAGTACGAAATGCTCGGACGTAATCAACACGATAAGAACAAGCAAAAGGTTAAAAAGAAGTTGGAAGACTACCTTGAGCAAAAACGCTTGCGTAAAAATCTAGGCGAAGACGATTTAAGCGATTACACCGATTAAATTTCACTAGTATAAATAAAATACCAATTAATATTGAGAGTTTAAATGTGCAGTTATGCGTATGTTTAAGTTTCAATAGTATTGGCAATAAAGAGGCCTTGCGCCTCTTTATTACTTTTCAAAGCGTACTTTTAGCCTGTGCTAATGCTTTTTGAATTGTAAGTTCTAGCTTTTCGGGTTTAGTAAAAGGTGCATAACGTTTAATTGGTGTACCATCTGCGGCAATTAAAAATTTAGTAAAATTCCACTTTATTTTACGTGTTAAAAAACCAGGTAAAGCCGATTTTAAATAACGAAAGATTGGGTGAGCATGCTCACCGTTTACATCTACTTTGGCCGCCATTAAAAAACGCACACCAAAATTAATTAAGCACCCTTGCTCTATTTGTGTTGCGTCGCCGGGTTCTTGCTGACCAAATTGATTGCACGGAAATCCCAGAATAACTAAACCTTGGCTGGCATACTTATTGTGCAAAGCTTGCAGCGACTCGTACTGGTAGGTAAATCCACATTTACTTGCGGTATTAACAATAAGCACAACCTTCCCTTCAAAATCATTAAAGTTGATAGGCTGACCCTGTAAGCTTGTTGCGCTTAATTGATGAAATTTGTGCATATTGGCGTCTTTTTTATTGTTGTTAGCCGCATTTTAACCTGAGTACAATATTTCATAAAGTATAAAGATCGCACTAATTTAAAATTAGAAATAGCCCCATACCGGCAAGCGTAGTGTAATAAATATTATGTGTTTTGTAGGCAACAATAATGGCGACTATTGCTGCGCTTAAATAAGGGTTTTGCCAGTTTAAGTTAATGCCATCTTCATTCAAAAACACGATAGGCACCCAAATTGCTGTAAGCACTGCCGGTGCACTAAAGCTTAAAAATTGCTGCATTTTAGGGCCTACTTTAAACGGTAAAGCACGGTGTAAAAATAAATAACGCGTAAAAAATGTAATGCACGCCATGAGTAAAATAGTCGTCATCATGGCGTTAATTCCTTTTTAGTGGTTAGTCTTGCTGTGCTGTAACCTGCGGCCATTGCCAGCAGCGCTGAGCAAACAAGCCATAACTCAAATCCTGTGCTTTTTAAAAGCGTTGCGCTAATGCCAGCTACAATTACCGTAACGAGTGAGGCCAAATTTTTAATGCCCGGAATAACCAAAGCTATAAACGTGGCAGCAATGGCAAAGTCGAGCCCTAAATTAGTTAAATCGGGCAGCATTGTGCCTGCTACAATGCCAATTAACGTCCAAATATTCCATGCAATATAAAAGCTAAAACCAGCGCTCAATGCGTATATTAAACGTGTTTTTGTTCTGTACGCTTTTCTATGGTGAGAAAATGCAAATAGCTCATCGGTTAATACAAAACTTACTGGTAAGCGCCAACGCATAGGTTGGTCAATTACCTTATGACGCACAGCTAAACCGTATAAAAAGTGCCGAGAGCTAATAATAAATGTTGTGAATAAAATTGTGAGCAATGGTGTGTTGCCCGCCATAAGTTCAATTGCAACAAGCTGTGCAGAGCCTGCAAAGACTAATAACGACATTGCTTGGGTTTCTAGTGCACTAAAGCCATTTTGAATCGCTAAAGAACCACATAAAATACCCCAAGGAACAACGGCTAAACACAGAGGTAGCATATCTAAAAAGCCTTTTAAAATAGCTTTTTTAACTGGTTGCATGATATTTACTCGCACGGCTTGTAGAATGGCTCATAAGGATACCTTAATATTATGATGTTAAAGTAGTTAACGAATTAGATAATACTGTTTTTTTAAGGATAGGCGCAATGACGACGTTAAAAGTGTGGGATGGGTTTATTAGATGCTTTCATTGGTTTTTGGTTGTAAGTATTGCGGTGCTTTATTTTAGTATTGAAGAGGGCATGATTGAGCTTCATTTTGTTGCTGGGTTCTTTACTTTAGCACTCATCGTAACGCGTTTAATATGGGGCATTATCGGAAGTAAAACCGCGAGATTAAGTGGGTTGCTGCACTCTCCTCGTGCTATTTTAAAGGCACTAAAGACACCAAGCGACTCGCTAGGTCATTCAGCACCTGGCAGTTGTATGGTAATGGTATTTTTTATAATTATAATTACGCAGCTTATTACCGGGTTAATGAGTAGTGATGGCATTTTAACTGACGGCCCGCTTGCTCAGTATGTGTCTAGCGATACGATTGATTTTGCAAATTGGCTACATGAGCTGAATTTTGACATTTTACTTTATGCTATTGGTTTACATGTATTAGCTATTATTGTTTATAGAATAAAAGGTAAGCCGCTAGTTAAGGCGATGATCACAGGCTCAAAAGAGTTAAAAGCGGATGACTCTGAGGCTAAAGTAACAAAAGCGTCTTGGCCTGCGTGGCTAATATTTATATCTTTATTGGTGTTGCTGATATTTACGTGGGCAAAAGAACCTTTAACTTATTTATTTAGTTAAAAACACATTAAACCAACCTTAAAGGGTTGGTTTTTATTTTTGGTTACATTCTTTTGTTTGATTGTTATGCGGGGCCGAATTATAATCGCCGCATTGCTGGCAAACTAATCGAAAGATTAGGGCGCAAAGTTTCCGGTCTAAGGCTTTTTATAAAGCTATGGTAGCGGGACTACTGCATAACGTGTTGTTATGTATCACTTGCCCTCAGTGTATTTTTTGTGTATCCATAGTGTATGGATAAGATTTTGTAACTCTTAAGGTGTTGCCGTGTTTATGCATACGTCGTTGGCCTGTGGAAAGTGGTCAACAATAGGTTGCTTAAATCATCATACCCAATTGTTTATTGGCGATGTGGTGAGTGTAACCTTTTATGACATGCAAGGAGAGCTAGTTAGTTTATCATTTGATTACAAAATCACCTCGCTTGAACAAGGTGAACCTCACGCATGGCCACGTTTAGTTGCCGAGCATATTAACGTGCATGTACCCCTTGTTAGCGCAGGTAAAATGACCGAACAAGGTTTAATTGTAGCCTATAGAAACAATGAAATTTTTGCTTTGCAAAGCAGTGGTATATGTAAAGCGCATGTCGATTTTCATTGTATTGCAAAATGCGATGAGCGTGTTGTTAATAACCTTGATACTTATGATTACGTGTACCCTGAAAATTGTGAAAACTATAATGCGGGTACAAAGGTATTGCAGCCAAAAACAGGGCATGTTTATCAATGTAGGCCTTGGCCATTTAATGAGTTTTGCCGCGCGAGTGACGATAAAAAGTTTATGTTCGAGCCCGGTATTGGACAAAGTTGGGCTATGGCTTGGCAGCAAATATAAGGCTGTTAGTGAATTATCTTCCCAAAGGTATAGCGGTTTTAGTAATGAAGCGTTTACCGTTTTAGCCCATCCAACTATTGGATGGGCTTTTTTATTTTTATGATAAACTGTAAATCACGTTATTTTTTTAATTGGTTTTGTTGTGTCTCGTCCTGACTATTCTTTAAGTTTATTACCTAATTTCCCGATTGCTAAACAGCAAGCCCATACATTAAGTACTCATAATAAAATACGCACTGATAATTACTATTGGATGCGTGATGACGATCGTCAGGATGAGCAAGTACTTGCTCATTTACATGCTGAAAATGCGTATTGCGATGAACAGTTAGCTGCAATGAAGCCACTCCAAAATACACTTTTTGAAGAGTTAAAAGCACGCATTGTAAAAGACGATAACTCGGTACCCGTTAAAGACGGGAAATACTGGTATCACTCAGAAGTTCGTGGTGATGATGAGTACTCTCGCCATTATAGAAGCACGAGCATAAGGGCTGATAATAAAGAGCTTTTACTCGATGTGAATATATTAGCTGAGGGATTTGAGTTTTTTGAGCTAGGAGAAGTCGCACTAAGCCCATGCGAGCAGCTTATGGCTTACTCTGAAGATACTGAAGGTCGTCGTATTTATAATGTTCGCTTTAAAAGCTTAACGACCGGTGAAATGCTACCTGATGTACTTGAAAATACAGAAGGGCAGGTTGTTTGGGCTAACGACAATAAAACTGTTTTTTATGTAAAAAAAGATTTAAAAACGCTACTAGGATACCAAGTATTTAGGCATGAGCTTGGCAGCGAGCAAAGCCAAGACGTAATGGTTTACGAAGAGCAAGACAGCAGCTTTTTTATGGGGCTTGGTAAAAGCCGCGACGAAGGCTTAATTATTATTGATTTAGCATCGACAGAGACCAACGATACATGGGTGCTTGATGCTAATAAGCCCACTGACGAATTTAAAGCATTAATGCCGCGTGAAGATGGCCACGAGTTTGACGTAGATAAGCTAGGTGACACATTTTATATTGTGACTAACTGGCAAGCTAAAAACTTTAGATTAATGACGGCAACAAACGAAACGATTGCTGATAAAACACAATGGTTTGAGCATACAGCTCACAGAGAAAATGTACTACTTGAAGGTGTAGAGTTATTTAATGACTTTTTAGTATTGAGTGAACGCGAGCAAGGGCAAGCTCGATTTGTAGTTGTTAATAGGCTAGGGGATCGTATGGCACTTGAGTTTGCCGATCCTTGTTATTATGCTGCAATAGCAATGAACCCAGAGCCAGACACTCGCACTGCGCGTATTTATTACTCAAGTTTAACAACACCAGGCTCTTTATATGATGTTGATTTAGCAACTGGCAAAAAAACACTACTTAAACAGCAAAAAGTACTCGGTAGTTTTAATGCCGATGACTATCAGTCGGAGCGATTAATGGTAACTGCTCGCGACGGAGTTAAAGTACCTGTATCTGTTGTTTATCGAAAAGACAGCTTTAAAAAAGATGGCACAAATCCGTTATTTCAATACGGCTATGGCGCCTATGGCTATACGATTGATCCTAGTTTTTCTAGTTCGTCACTGAGCTTGCTCGATCGTGGCTTTGTTTATGTTATTGCGCATGTTCGAGGCTCTGAAATGCTAGGTCGCGAATGGTATGAGCAAGGTAAAAAAGAGCATAAACAAAATAGCTTTAGTGACTTTATTGATGTGACAAAAGCGCTTGTTGATCAAGGTTATTGTGATAGCAATAAGGTGTTTGCCTCAGGCGGCAGTGCCGGTGGCTTATTAATGGGAGCGGTTGTAAACCAGGCACCAGAGTTATATTGCGGTGTTGGCTGTCATGTACCATTTTTAGACGTATTAACCACAATGCTTGATGAGAGTATTCCGCTCACAACAAATGAATACGATGAATGGGGTAATCCAAATGAGCCTCAATTTTATGATGTGATAGAAGCTTACTCGCCTTATGACAATATTAGCGCACAAAACTACCCGAACATACTCGTTACTACCGGTCTTCATGACTCACAAGTACAGTATTGGGAGCCTATGAAGTGGGTTGCAAAAATGCGTGAACTTAAAACAGACAGTAATATTTTAGTATTTAAAACCGATATGGATGCAGGTCATGGCGGTGCATCAGGTCGTTTTAAAAGCTTAGAAGAAAAAGCCCTCGAAATGGCCTTTTTTATTGCGCTGTTAAATTAACTGCAAAATCGGAAAATTGTATTACTCTATATATAGAAGTTGATATATATAAGGTAATTTATGTTTGGAGCACATGGCGAATTTCAGATTTGTTCACAGCCCCCTCATATGTATTTAAAATTGAAGGGGAGCTTTAACAATGAAGGTATAACATCATTAACTAATGGTGTTATTCAAGAATTGAGCACTCACCCTGAAAATACGATTAAGTTTGTGATTGTTAACTTAAAAGAGTTTGAACTGTTAACTTTAGATAGTCTTGATTCGTTAGAGGCCTATTTTGCGGGTGTAAAAGAACGTGGCTATCAACGAGTTGACTATATAAACATTAATATCATAGCTAAAAACATGTTTGAAAAAGTATGGAAAAATAGCGATGTAGAAGTTAATTT
Organism: Pseudoalteromonas sp. BSi20429; assembly: GCF_000238895.1. NCBI lineage: Bacteria > Pseudomonadati > Pseudomonadota > Gammaproteobacteria > Alteromonadales > Pseudoalteromonadaceae > Pseudoalteromonas > Pseudoalteromonas sp. BSi20429. Next base: position 35,423 of record NZ_BADV01000004.1, read on the forward strand.
TTATAAAGATACTGAAAGCTATTTATTAGTGCATCCAAGTGATAGTTATATAAAACAGAACTGGTAATTAATATGAGTATTATAAACCGCTACTGAAGAGGGCTTATAATACTCTCTAAACACCCTTTATAGCGCCTTGAAAGGTTTAAGCACATATCGTTTTTAAGTCTGACTTTATAATCGCCACTGTCAGTAGGCATCAGTTCGCAGATAGCTTGTTTTCTTACCAGCGTTGAGCGATGAATACGAATAAACCCTTCTGGCTCTAGCTGCTGTTCAATATTTTTCATGGTTTCGCGGTGTAATACCGGTGTACTACCTTGGGTAAAATGCAGCTCTACATAATTGCCCGCACCATTAATCCAAATAATATCTTTTATATCAATTAGCCTTACCTTACCTACATCTTTAACTACGATATGTGATGATGGTTTTTCGGTTTGTGTGCTTTGTTGATATTGACGTTCGGCCGCGCTTGCAATCGGGCAAAGGTGAATCAGTTTATCAAAGCATTTATCGATACGTGGTGCAGTTGAATCTACTATTAAAAAATCAACAGCGCCAACTTCAAAAGCAAAACTCGCAAAATGACCCGACTGGGCAATAATGACTAACTTAAGCTTTTTAGCTAGCTCTGTTAAATGCACTATTTGCATAGGGTCTGCCAGATTAGTTAGTTCGTAAAACAGTACGTTGTATTGATCTGTATCTATCTGATCTAATCTGTTTGCCTGAATAAAAGATTGAGATTCAAAGTGTCGGTGCTCTTGCACGCGCTTTGTTAAAAATGTTGCAAACTTAGTGTTACTAACAAAAGTTAATGCATGAAAAGAAGCGACCATTATTTTATATCTCTTGCTGTATATAATAATAAAGACCGTGCTTAGCGGAAAAACTGTTATGAAAAGTACAATATATTTATAAAATAATTGTGACGTACTAATTCGTCCCATAAAACTAGCTATTCATACCAAAGATTACGCCTAATAAATAACGTACGTAGAGTGTTTAAATAAATCCCCTTACTGTAATCCGCGAAGTAACTATTTAGTTACAAAAATAACAATTCAGGGGAATTATATGACATTAACTAACAAAGGTAGCGCGCGATTATTTAAAAAATCGTCGTTAACAGTTGCGCTAAGCAGCGCGATACTTGCAAGCATTTCATTTCAAGGTGTGGCTGCAGAAGATGACGAAATTACTAAAATAGAACGTGTACAAGTTACAGGCTCTCGCATTCGTTCAGCTGAGGCGATGTCATCAGCGCCTATTCAAGTTGTAGATAGCACAGCAATCGACGCATCTGGTTCATTAAATATTCAAGATTTACTACTAGATAATCCAGCATTTGGTTCACCGGCAATCAGTCGTACTAACTCAAACTTTAGTACAGCGAGTGCAGGTGTTGCGACTGTAGATTTACGTAATTTAGGTTCTAACCGTACATTGGTATTAGTTAACGGTCGTCGTTATGTATCAGGTGTACCAGGTAGCTCTGCTGTCGATTTAAACACTATTCCGAGCCAATTTATTGAACGTGTTGAAATTATGACAGGTGGTGCTTCATCTGTTTATGGCTCTGACGCTGTTGCTGGTGTAGTTAACTTTGTACTAAAAGATGACTTTGAAGGCGTTGAGTTTGATGGTCAGTACGGTGAATCGAGTGAAGGTGATGATGAGTCACGCCAATTTAACTTTACCTCAGGCTTATCAAGCTCAGATGGTAAAGGACACGCAATGTTTCACCTTGGTTACTCTGATCAAGGCGCTGTTTTCTCACGTGACCGTGATCGCTCAGCGGTAGACCAATTTTCAGGTATTTTCTTCGAAGATGATCCAGTAGCAAATCCAGGTTCTGTATTTGATGCAGTAAGCCCGTTTTTATCTTCATTTCCACCACAAGGTCGTTTTAGCGCTGGGGATGAAACATTTACGTTTAATGATGCAAATAACCTACAAAACTCATTTAGTACTAATGGCGGCGATGGCGTAGCTGCAAATGGTTTTAACCGAAGCGGTGTACGTACAATAGCAATACCTACAGAACGTTACTTATTTGCCTCAAATGGTAGCTACGAGTTAAGCGACAAGCATAGCTTTTTTTATGAAGGCACTTACGCTGCAACAACAACCGTTTCTGAATTAGAGCCATTTCCTTTTGCCTCTGACGACATTTATGCAAATGGCCAGGTACCAATTGAATTTAATGTAAACGGTGAGCTTCTACGTAACGCGTTTGTTCCAGACGATATATATAACGCAGCAACCGATACCGACGGTGATGGCGCACGAGATATCTTCTTTGCAAAACGTTTAAGTGATATCGGTAATCGTGGAGCACGAGCAGAGCGTGATACATTCCGTTTAGCACTTGGTTTTCAAGGTGAAATAGCCGATGGTTGGTTTTACGATACTTACTATGTATACGGTAAAACAAAAGAGCAACAAGTTTCAGGCGGTCTAGTTAATGTACAAAGCTTCCGTCAAGGTTTAGAAGCTGTGATCGATAGCCAAGATTTAGATGGTGATGGTATTACTGATGAGGCTATCTGTATCGATGCGACAGCACGTGGCTTTAATTGTGCACCAGTAGACATTTATGGTTTTAATTCGTTATCGCAAGGTGCTATTGATTTTGTAAGTGCACCTAGTTCGCTTTCAACGTCGGTTGAGCAAGAAATCATTGGTGGTAATATTTCAGGTGATTTATTTGATTTACCAGCAGGTACGGTAGGTATTGCAGCTGGTTTTGAATACCGCGAAGAATTTTCACGCAGTGAATTTGATGCACTACAGCAAGCAGGTCTTAATGCGGGTAATGCAATCCCAGCAACAGAAGGCTCGTTTGATGTAACTGAGTATTATGTAGAAGCAAATATCCCAGTGCTTGATTCTGTAACGATGAATGCAGCAGTTCGTTTATCTGATTATTCAACTGTAGGTAGCACTGAAAGTTGGAATGTGGGTGTTGATTGGGAAGTAATGGATAGCTTACGTTTACGTGCTACTCGTGCTCGTTCAACACGGGCTCCAAATATCGATGAACTATTTTCTCCGCCTTCACAAACTTTCCCAAGTGGTTTAAACGATCCATGTTTAGGTGTTACTAATAGTGGTGGTGGTGCTGCTGGCGATGCTTGTAGAACAGATGGTGGTGTTACAACTAATATCGCTTCAAATGGTGAGTTCACGCTTAACCAGTCTGACTTACAAGGCATTAGTGGCTTTAACCGTGGTAACCAAGATTTAAAAGAAGAAGTTGGTGACTCTGTAACAGTAGGTTTAGTATTTACACCAGAAAACCTAATATCAGGACTAGATATTACGCTTGATTACTTTGATATCGAAATTACAGATGCAATCGTATCAACACCTCGTCAGTTTATTCTTGACCAATGTTATGGCGGCGGCGATACAAGCTTTTGTGACTTTGTAACTCGTCGTAGTGCGCCATCAGGTAATAATAGTGCTGGTTCACTAGAATTTATCGACAGTGGTGTATCTAACAGTGGTGGCTTAGGTACAGAAGGTGTTGATTTAACACTAACGTACTCTGCTGATATTGGTCCTGGTGCGTTTAGAACTCGCCTTGCTTATACTTACCTAATCGATGGTTATAGCATTCCACTTCCAGGCGCTGATAAAGATGAGTTTGCTGGAGAAATTGGTGCATCAGAGCATAAAGCTAACTGGAACTTTGGTTATAAACTTAACGACTTTGATTTTAACTGGAGCTTAACTTACATTGGCGCTGCAGACTTTGATGATCAATTCTTAAGTGGTTTTGGTATTGCTCCAGGTGGAGTAGGGATTGGTTCAGTAACGTATCATGATGTTCAAGCAAGTTACCATATCAGCGATTCAACAGAGCTTTACGCTGGTGCAAGTAACTTATTTGATAAAGAGCCACCACGCATTTTATCGGGTGTGAGCGGTTCAAGTACTGGTACTGAAACTGATGCTGGTACGTACGACCCAATTGGTCAATCATTCTACATAGGTTTTAGAAGTAAATTCTAACCAACAATAACGACACTAATATAGTTACTTAATTAGTTACGTTCACAAAGCCTCAGTATCGCTGGGGCTTTTTTATTGGAAAAAATAATAAGAGCAGTAATGCTTATACATTGTTTATCCCAATATATGAGCATTGTGCCCACTTAAACCAAAAACAACGCCACTGGTAACAGGGGCGTTGTTTAGTATTGGGAGGAGACTAATATAGTAACCGAATCGCTTGATTATTTAACGATTTATCCCTATTTGTGGCCCTCTTCATTGAGGGCTTTTTTTTTGCTGGTTTAGTCTAAGTAAGCCTTTAGCATCCAAACCAATTTTTCTTGCTCTGAGATGTAATCGCTCATTAGTGAGGCTGTACCTTCATCGTCTGCATCACCAGCTTGGCTTAAAATATCACGCTGCATGTGAATTAATGTGCTGTAACCAGCAAGTAGGTTTTCTACGGCTGTAACGCCATCACTAATACCTTTAGCTTCTTTGATTTTACTTACTTCAAGGTAATCAGAAAATGCATGTAGAGGTGCGCCATCTAACGTTAAAATACGTTCTGCAACTTCATCTACTTTTAGAAGTAGTAAGTTATAAATTTCTTCAAACTTAACGTGTAGTTCAAAAAAGTTACGGCCTTTAATATTCCAGTGAAAGCCACGCGCATTCATGTATTGAATCTGGTAGCTACTCAATAATGTATTGAGTGACTTTATGATGTCTTCGCTTTTTGCGCTGTTTAGACCAATTGCGTTTACATGTGACATAACTTGCTCCTGAATAACCGTTTGTTTGTGAACTTGTGATAAGTATTACTAATTTCGATAAATTAGTAAAATCGTTTAAATGTATCTAATTAATAGTTTTAACCTATTATCTGTTTTTGATACCTATATTCACTTTAGACTATTAATAGAAGTGGGTCTGATTAATAAAAATACTACCCCTCAAAAGTAAATAAACCTCAAAAGTATATAAATCATGATCTAAAACAAACTTTATTCAAGGTAATAACTTAGCTATTTTTTTATTGATGCAGGTCAAAAATCATCCACCCTAACGGCGCATAATAATGTTGTCGAAATAATTAGGAGAGATAACATGCATGCAAAAACAGCGAAACAAAATAAAGCAGAGTTAATAGTGGTAGGAATTGCAGTCATCGCATTTGTACTTGGGTTAGTAGCGCACTTAGCGGGTGCAAGCTTTGCGAACTCAGATTTTTTTGGCTACATTGCGGCGCCGATTCCGCTTATATTGGCAGTGGTATTTTTAATTAGTTATAAAATAGCAGCCAATGCTGAGGATTAATCTTTCCCGTTTAAGCACTTTAAAATGTAATCGAGTACTTGGCGCGAGTAAATCATACTGGTATGGCTTAAATGAAACACTTTATGTTCGGCCATACCTTTAAGTTTGGTTTCATCTAGTAATACAGTGCCATCTGACTGGCTACCTTTGACTATTAAGGGCATAAGCCCAATAGGTAAATCGCCCGCAATACTGTAAAGCTTAGCTTTAAAAGGCCAATTACCATTTTTAGTGAGTAAAAATTCAACACTATTTTTTAAAAATGATTCAAAGCCTTTTTGCTTCATTTTTTGCGCTATATGGCTGCCTTTATGTGGAGTACCCAGTGTAATTACCTTCGTAATATTCTGGCTAGCAGGAGAGTTTGCCTCTAGGTAAGCACGTGCAATCAGCCCTCCCATTGAGTGGCATACAAGCGCTGCAGGTTCGTTAGAAATACACTCATCAATTTGTGCAAATATGGTATCGCGGTGAGGGTCGAGCGTATTATAGGTAATGTTTAATACCGTCATACCCGATTCTTCAAGTCGTGAACAAAGTGGGCGCATAACAAAGCCAGACATATACAAGCCATGTAAAACAATAACGTGTTTAACTTTCATATGCTCCCTAATACCAATTTTATTAAAGACATGATCATTCTAGCGTATTAAATAACCCGCTACCTGCGTTAAAAATTATTTATATAGAACAACTATATGTCATAATTTTCGCCTTGCTATCGACTTATTTCCTTGTCGCTATAATAGATAACTAATTTAATGCAATTGGTATAACTACCGTAATTACATTAATTGCAGCGGTTTTATTTCAATATTGGTTGTATCGGTATTTACCCATACTTCACCATCTTGAATGGTAATGGCGAGCTTAATTCCACGATCAACCAAAGCAGCAAGTGCTTGTGTTGCTGCATAATCAAGGCTAAAAACACTTAGATTTTTAAATTCATACAATTTAGGTTGGTGTTTTTGCCACCAAATTGCTTGATTGTTTTCACCATAAGTATATAGCACCACTTTTTTAGATTTATTACAGGCTTTTTTAAGGCGTTTTTCATCTGGTAAGCCAAGTTCAATCCATAGTTCTATTTCTTCACTATAGCTTACATGCCAAAGTTCAGGCTCATCATCAGCGCTTAATCCTTTAGTAAATTCTAAACCATCACAGCTATTTAGCGCAAAAGCGAGTAAGCGAATCATCAACCGCTGATCTGTTTCTGAAGGGTGTTGAGCCAAGGTTAAATTAAAATCTTGATAAACGTGGCGGTCCATATCGCTAAGCGATAACTGCACTTTCATAATGGTGGATTTAAGAGCCATAACAACTAATCTGAAAAAATTTGCGTCAGTATAGCGCAATTAAATGAATTGCCAGTTAAAATAGCGGTTAATTATACGTTAGGAGTTAAAAATGGCTATCCAGTGGTTCCCTGGGCATATGAATAAAGCCCGCAATGAAATTAAAGAAATAATGCCACAAATGGATGTGATCATTGAAGTGCTTGATGCGCGCATTCCCTACAGTAGTGAAAACCCGATGGTGGCAACCTTGCGTGAAGGTAAGCCGGTCATCAAAATTTTGAACAAAGCTGATTTAGCTGATCCTAAAATGACTCAAATCTGGAAAGATTATTTTGAGCAAGAAAATGGTGTTAAAGCGATTTCTTTTGGACATGATAAAGCAGCTGAAGTAAGTCGTATAAATGAGCTTTGTAAAAAGTTAGTGCCGCATAAAGTGGGTGCAGATAAGCAAATTAAAGCCATGATAATGGGTATTCCTAACGTGGGTAAATCTACGTTAATTAATGTACTGGCTGGACGTATAGTTGCAAAAACAGGTAATGAACCTGCGGTAACCAAAGCACAACAACGCATTAAGCTTGAAGACGGTATTATGCTTTACGATACGCCAGGTATGTTGTGGCCAAAAGTAGAGAATGAAAACTCAGGTTATCGTTTAGGCGCTACAGGTGCCATTCGTGATACGGCGCTTGAGTATGAAGAAGTAGCAAGTTACACCGCTGAGTACTTATTGCGTGCATACCCTGAGCTTTTAAAAGCACGTTATAAAATTGCCGAACTACCTGAAAGTGATTGGGAGTTTGTTGAAATGGCGGGTAAAAAACGCGGCTGTATTCGTGGTGGTAATCAAATAGACACATATAAAATGTCTGAAATACTAATCAACGAATTACGCGACGGTATTATTGGCCGTATTACTATGGAAACTCCGCAGATGCGTGAGGAAGAAGAAGTAATGGTTGCTGGTTTACGCGCCGCTGCAGAAGCTAAAAAAGCAGCTAAAGAAGAAGAGAAGCTTCAACGCCGGGCAAGAGCTCGTAAAAACCGTCGTTAATATTTAACCAGAGTTCAGGTTATTTAATTAAAGTGATTTAGTTTTATTAAATTACAGACATAAAAAAAGCCCGTAAGGGCTTTTTTAGTTTCATATCTACCGTCACCGATATGAGCAATGTAGCAAGTAAAATAGTAGGGCGGTTACTCATCATCAACATCAAGGGGCGTTGCGGTTCATAACAAGTAACCATAGCTGTTTACGTGCGCCACACGTTGTTTCAGGGTCGAGAAACAAATCAATTCATTCCTTAACAAGTGGTATGCAATCCGTCTTGTTGATATTGATTATCAGTTAGATCTAATTATCTGTCAACACCTAAATGCAAATAATTCTTATTATTGTAGCGCTTGTTTTTTATTCATATATAAATCGGCTAGTTAGCACTGCCATTTCATAAAAATGCTTATCTTGGCTGAACAATTAAGAATAAAAAATAGATGTTTAATACTTATTGAATAATTTGATATGAATTTTTATTATAAAAGTATTGATCTTTCGAAGTTAAAATAAATTCAAGCTAGGAATGATTTTATCGCCTTCCAAGACAGCGACTGCTTTGATATCAAATAAAATAGTCTCTTATAAAATCTTAACCCCCAAAGATCAACAGCCTTTAATTAGTGGCTAAAAATATTCGTACTTAATTGGATATTTTAAGCCACTAACGCACTTTATTTGCTGTTATACGTAAATTAATCTGCTCCACTAGTACTTTATCCTGCTTGTTTAGACGCCCTACAATGAGCAAGAAATCACTACCGTCAGTTTTTATTACTTTAATGCTTGTGTTATCAAGTTTGGTTTTACCGTAGGTGGTTTCTATTTTTTCTATGTCTTTAAAGTGACTAAGATCCGATTCAAGCCTGCCGTCATCGTTTTTGTAGTAACTAAAAATATAGTTCTCGGTTATTCCGTTACCGTCTTCTCGGTAATCAAATACTGCATCGCTATAAAAATAAAGTATTTCTTCGTTTTCAGGTGTTAGGCGATTACGTTTTAAAAAGTGTACTTGGTAAGACCATAAACTATCGCCTTTTATAATTGCGGCATTGGGTAAAATATTTACTTCTTGAAGTACGCCTAAAAATAATAGAGGTGCAAACGCAAGCGAGATTAAATACTGTCTAATTCGCCAGTACGAGTTGTAATGTAGGGCTTCTTTACTTGTATCGGTTTGTTCAATGTAACTAACTAGAGGCAACCATAAAAATGGCATTATACAAATCACTATGGTTGCGTATTCGTCCATACGATAAGCAAAGACGCTGGCGAGTACCATTAGCCAGAGTGTTAAGGCAGTCCAGTTAGGCATTACTCTATTTTTGTTTAACTGTTGTTGGCTGTGCTCTGCAAGTGCGAGATACAAAGGGTAATACCATAAAAATGCAAATATACCTCGAGCAATAGGCATAATACTTGAGTTATCGCGCTCTTTAATGGCTTTAAAATTACGATAACTCCAGTAGTTAACAAATATGCCTAAACTTAAAATACTGTAAATAATAAACTTACTTACAGATACTGCATAAAATGGACTATCTTCAAATTTCACTTTTTTTGCTGACTCTAATCGCCAATCGGCAAAAAAGAATATGAGTACTAAAATATAGCCAGCCAACACATATTTAAGCCAACTATAACCAAAGCTATCTAGCACATCAGCTGCTGTTTGAGGTGTTTCGGTCGTTTCCGCGTATTTTAGAATAGGGTAATGGGTTGCTGATATTAACTTTTTACGCTGTGCTAAATAATCATCTATTTGAGCGGCTTTAATATGATCTTGTTTTGCGTAATAGTCATAACTCAGTGTTAAAACATTATCATTAAATTCAGTAGTTGTTTTTAAGTTGAAGTAGTCGTTATCAATTTCTTCTTGATCGCTATCAAATCCCCAACCTTTTTCTGCAAAATACAGTTTTATTGTGGTGTTAATTATATTGGGGTAGCCAAAGTAGAGTGGGTCGGTGCGATTTACCTGCTTTGGTTCGTAAACGCTATTTTGTATTTCATTCGCGTAAAAACTAGCTTCGTAGCCTTCGTCTGTTTTTTCCCAAAATTCACTAATTAAATACGATTCTTTGGTTATTAGTTTACCCGTTTGTTCTTGTTCACTAATAGTCATTGCTTCATTGATTGATAGACCATTTAAAAAGCCTTGGTAATACTCGAAATAAGATTTAGCAACGCTATTTAGACCACTGCTGGCTATACTGCTTCTTCGGTTAATAGCTTCAAATTCAGCATAAGTGTACTGGGTTTCAAAACGTGATGGCTCAGATACTTTTTCAGCAATAAAAAAGTTATCTTCTACAGATACATTTGTATGTACAGGTTTTTGCGCCATTGAAGTTAAAGTGGTTTCACCTTTATCAATAATTAGGGCATAGCCATAATCAGGCTGTGCTAAATATTCGAGAGTACCTCGTTGGTAGCTAACCGTAGGATCGAGCCAGTAGCGTTTTCCGTTTTGTTTAAGCGTAACAATTACGTGATTAAATACACTTGCAGAAGGTGGAAGTTCTTTTAAACGTTTGGTTTCCTCTGTATCAACTAGCGCAGGGAAGGCCTCTATATCCATCGCTTTTAATAACGAGATAAGCAGTACTGTTTTATCTTTGCAATCGCCATATCGTAGCGAAAGCGTTTCTGAAGCTGACGTTGGTTGATGCGAGTTAGTGCCCATTTCAAGCCCTAAATATCGAACTTCGTCTTGGCTAAAGCGCAGTGCTGCTGCAATTTTGTCTGATGTTTTTGTGTGTTTTGCTTTTATTTCTTCAGCTACATCCAAAATGCTGTTTGGGGTTTCTATGGCTGACTGATAAAGTGGATATGCCCAGTTAACTACCTGACCCCAATCGTCAAACTCAGAAAAGTAAACTTGTGTATATGGGTCGTACCACGTTGGGGTTTGAGAATTTTGCTCGAGTAAGGGTTCTTCAAAAAGAGTTATAGAATAATCTTTGCCATATTTGTTAAGCGTTTCTTGAATATCTGCTGTGCCGTTTATTGTATTAATATGTAAAGGCGTTTGTTTACCCCAAAGTACACGCATATTTTGTTGCACTACGGGTACCGACCAGTTTAGCGTGCGTCTTGTACTAAATTTATTAGCATATATAGGGTTGCTACCTGCCACTGTGTAGCTGTAATCAAGTATGTCGCCACTGCGCATATCATCAATAATAATGTTGAGTGATAAGCTACCATTATAAATACGATCAGCTAACTCAGATTCACCTTGTATAACCGTCATTCTCGCGCTGCCAAGCTTATCAATACGCTCATTATTTCTAATAATCGTTAAGCTGTTTAGTGTTAGTGACTCATAACTTGGATCAAAATCAAGATTAAGCTGGCTTATATAATCAACACCACTTTGATTTAAAGCTTTCATAACCAAACGCGTATAGCGTTGCTGTTTTTGTCTGCTCGGTATATAGGATTGGTTATCGAGTAACAAATAAAGTGTGCCGTCACGTACTTTGGTTATGTCGGAATGCTTGGGTTGCTCAATAATATGTGTATTAACCCAATTAGCTGGTTTATCTATTTTATATTGCTGCGCAAAAATACTATGAGAGAAAATTAATAAGGTAAGTGCAATTAGCCAAGAGCTGAGTCGAAGGAAGTTCCATTTCATTGTAGGGTCTTATAGTTGTTTTTATAAATACTATTGAAGGAATAATGTACCAAATTTAGGCTTTTTTGACAATGAGATGTTAATAGAATCCATCCACATATTTATATCTATAATTATGATAATGAATAAGTTCAGCTCAATTTAGCTTATTATTTATATGCATAGGTTATAAATACAATGAAAGCATAAAGGTATTTAATTATCTCTAAAAATGGCTTTGCTGTTTGTCTTATTGCTCGGCACACATTTTACTTTGCAAAATACACTATGCTTTTATAAAGCACGCAACTACGGAATTTACCGCTCAGCAAATAGGCGATTTGGTCGGTGTTAGTCGCTCTACAGCACGCCGTTACTTAGAGTATTTACTTGAATCAGGTAAGTTAACAGCGGATCAAAGTTATGGCAGTATTGGCCGCCCTGAACGTTGCTATAAAATAGCGAAGTAACTTTGTGTATCTGATGATTAAATCTTAAATTCTATATATTTCAATGCTTTGCGTTTATTTTGTTATGTTTGATATTTAATAGATACTGACGATAAAAAAAATATGTTGAATTGATTGCATTTTAAGCGGCTTGTATGGTGATGTTCGCTTTAAGTGATGTTATACTCCTGCCGAATAATTTATCGACTTTATTAAGAGTAAAATTAATGGCAGATTTATCGAAGTACAGAAACATTGGTATTTTCGCGCACGTTGATGCGGGTAAAACCACGACTACTGAGCGTATCCTAAAGCTTACTGGTCAAATCCATAAAACAGGTGAGGTTCATGATGGTGAATCTACTACTGACTTCATGGAACAAGAAGCTGAGCGCGGTATTACTATTCAGTCTGCGGCTGTAAGCTGTTTCTGGAAAGATCACCGTTTTAACGTTATCGATACTCCTGGACACGTTGACTTCACAGTTGAAGTTTACCGTTCGCTTAAAGTACTTGATGGCGGTGTTGGTGTGTTCTGTGGTTCTGGTGGTGTTGAACCACAATCAGAAACTAACTGGCGTTATGCTAATGACTCAGAAGTTGCACGTATTATCTTCGTTAACAAATTAGACCGTATGGGTGCTGATTTTTACCGTGTAACTGAGCAAGTACGTAAAGTACTTGGTGCTGTACCACTAATCATGACTTTACCAATTGGTATTGAAGATGAATTTGTTGGTGTTGTAGATGTTTTAACTAAAAAAGCATACGTTTGGGATGACACTGGTCTTCCTGAAAACTACGAAATCACAGACGTTCCTGCAGACATGGTAGAAAAAACTGACGAGTATTATGAAATGCTTGTTGAAACTGCCCTTGAGCAAGACGATGAACTACTTGAAGCTTACATGGAAGGTGAAGCACCTTCTGAAGAAGACATCAAACGTTGTATCCGTAAAGGTACTCGTGACCTTGCTTTCTTCCCTACATACTGTGGTTCTGCGTTTAAGAACAAAGGTATGCAGCTTATTCTTGACGCTGTTGTTGATTACTTACCAGCTCCTACAGAAGTTGATCCTCAACCTCTTATGGATGAAGAAGGTAACGAAAATGGCGAATTTGCAATCGTTTCTGCAGATGAACCTTTCAAAGCGTTAGCATTCAAAATAATGGATGACCGTTTTGGTGCATTAACATTCGTACGTATTTACTCAGGTAAACTAAACAAGGGTGACACTATCCTTAACTCGTTTACTGGTAAAACTGAGCGTGTTGGCCGTATGGTTGAGATGCAAGCAGATGATCGTAACGAATTAACTAGCGCACAAGCTGGTGACATCATTGCTATCGTAGGTATGAAAAACGTGCAAACTGGTCACACTCTATGTGATCCTAAGCACCCAGTAACACTTGAGCCAATGGTATTCCCAACTCCAGTAATCTCGATTGCTGTACAGCCTAAAGATAAAGGCGGTAATGAGAAAATGGGTGTTGCTATCGGTAAAATGGTTGCAGAAGATCCATCTTTCCAAGTTGAGACTGATGAAGATTCAGGCGAGACTATCCTTAAAGGTATGGGTGAGCTTCACTTAGATATCAAAGTAGATATTCTTAAGCGTACTTACGGCGTAGACCTTATTGTTGGTCAACCACAAGTTGCTTACCGTGAAACTATCACTAAAGAAATTGAAGATAGCTACACGCATAAGAAACAATCTGGTGGTTCTGGTCAGTTCGGTAAAATCGACTACCGCATCAAGCCAGGCGAAGTTGCTTCAGGTTTCACGTTTAAATCATCTGTTGTTGGTGGTAACGTACCTAAAGAATTCTGGCCTGCAGTTGAGAAAGGCTTCAAGTCAATGATGGGTACTGGTGTTCTAGCTGGCTTCCCTGTACTTGACGTTGAAATTGAACTTTTCGACGGTGGTTTCCATGCCGTGGATTCATCTGCAATCGCGTTCGAAATCGCTGCTAAAGGCGCTTTCCGTCAATCGATCCCTAAAGCGGGCGCACAACTTCTTGAGCCAATCATGAATGTTGACGTGTTCACTCCAGAAGATCACGTTGGTGACGTAATCGGTGACCTTAACCGTCGTCGTGGCATGATGAAAGACCAAGAAGCTGGTTTAACAGGCAGCCGTATTAAAGCTGACGTACCGTTATCAGAAATGTTCGGTTACATCGGTACACTACGTACAATGACATCTGGTCGTGGTCAGTTCTCTATGGAGTTCTCACACTACGCTGCATGTCCGCAAAACGTTGCTGATACAGTAATCGCTGCAGAAAAAGAGAAAAAAGCTGCTAAGTAATTAGCTCTTTAACTCTTTAAAAAAACCCGCACATGTTGCGGGTTTTTTATTGCCTATAATTTGGTTTTATTTTTTTAGTTGTTTATAACTACTTTTTATTATTAATTAGTCCTATGTTACTAATTAATAAAAAGGTACTAGAGAGCAATTTATTTACCTCAATTACTTAATTGGTTGGTTTATAAGAGGTTAATTGTAAAGTAAATGTAACCACATGAATTTTAAGAACTTCTGTTGATGCATCTATATACGTAATGTAGAATACTAGCACTTTTAGACTAGAGCTCTAAAGTCAGATAAGGAAGTCTCCGCAGCAGAGACGTTTGCTATTAATTCTATATAAGACGTAACAATCATGAAATCTATTAAATTAGCACCAAACTGGTGGCTACAATTTACAAAATGCGTTTTAGCATTCAGCTTAATATTTTTAATTCATATTATATTTTCTGTGAACCTAAAAATTGTTTTTCTCACTGTAATGCCAGCTCTACTGATTATTACTACTTTTAATATTCTTCATCTTCGTTTTTTACATTGTTATAAAGCAGGCATTTGTTATACGCGTTTATGCACAAAGCGTTATATCAATAGCGAGGAAATTAGTTGCGTATCATTTAGTTCGTTTTTTCTTTTCACCATTTTTAAGGTGGAGTTAGATAATGGTAAAACGTTCCATTTTTATAACTGGCAACTTGATGATGAAACGCAATCAGCTATTTCTAAAATGTACTGCAATAAGTTAGCTAACAAAATTGAAAATATTAGCGATAAATGCAATGCTTGATCTTTAATTTAGATAGCAAAAAGGAGCGATTAATCGCTCCTTTTTTGTTTTTGTATTTTATAACGCGCTAATTAAACTTTTTTATAGCCTTAGCTTTTAGCGCTTTCATCTTTAGCCTGCGTGGCTTCTTAAAAGACTGGATAGGCATTGTTACCAACTGCTCTTGTGGTAGTGCCGGTATTGTTTGTGGATAAGCACCTTCCTTTGGTACCGAAATTTCTTTTAGATGTATTTTAAGTGCTTCTAGAGTTGAGTCGTTATCAACTTCACTAGGGCAAATAAATATACCTAACTTTCTTAGTTGTACACCGAGTTTAATGCTACTGGTATAACGGATAATCGGAGCGCCTAATACTAAGCCCAGCAATATAGGTGATAACCACCAAAAGAATACTGGTGTGAAGTAGTAAGCCGTACAACCCCATGCAATAGCCACAATAGTTGAGAATAACGTATAACCAAACGCCTCTTTCCACGGAACCATACGACCTTCGCGCGGTTGCGCATCCCACTTCACTTTTTTACCTAAAAACACACAAAGTACAAAGTAAGCATGAAATACCATCATTAATGGGGCAACAATAATAGCAAATACGGTTTCAATGATTGAGCCTAGTATGAGCTTAATTGAACCACCAAAGCGTTTGTTTCTATGTATTAAGGTGACTATTATGCCCATTAGTTTAGGCATTAATAAAATAACAATAGTTAAATACAAGAGTGAATCAATCAGATCGGTTTTAGCTATTTGCCATGTAGGGAATAATTGATAAACACGGTTAAAGTACACATCACTATTTAATGCGCGCGTTACTGCGTCAATAGTACTTAGCGCTAGCATTGAGAGCCAAATTAGTGATGAAATATAGGCTGTGGCACCGAGTAAAAAGTGTAGCTTACTCATTAATTTTAATTTGGATGACGATAGTAAACCTAAGTGCTGAATATTACCTTGCACCCAGCGTCTATCGCGTACAGCGTAGTCTAGAATGTTACTTGGTACTTCTTCATAGCTACCTTCAATATCTGATAGCAACAATACATCCCAACCAGCACTGTGAAGTAGTGAAGCTTCTACAAAGTCATGACTTAAAATTTCGCCGCCAAAAGGTGCATTACCTTTTAGTGTTGGCAAGCCACAGCACGTTATAAATGCTTCAACTCTAATGATTGCATTATGACCCCAGTAGTTGGCTTTATCAGTTTGCCAAAAAGCTGAGCCAGTAGCGAGCATTGGGCTATATAGCACTGACGCAAACTGTAAAAAGCGGCCAAAAAAGGTATCTTGACGAACAGGGATCGGAATAGTTTGGATCAGGCCTGCTTGTGGGTTGTTGAGCATACTTGTAGTAAGCTCTAACATACATTTCCCGGTCATTACGCTATCTGCATCAAGCACAATCATATGGTCGTACTGGCTGCCCCAGCGCTCACAAAAGTCGGTTAGGTTACCTACTTTACGGTGTTTGTTATCTTCGCGACGACGATAAAAAACGTTTTTAGCCGTATCACCTAAACGTTCACACAATGCATGCCATGCACTTAGCTCGTTTTTAGCTATTTCTGGGTCTTGCGTGTCGCTTAATAGATAAAAATCGAAGTTTGCAAGTTGACCTGTTTCTTTTAACGATTGCAGACTAACTTCAAAGCCCGCGATAACACGGTGGGTGTCTTCGTTGTAAATAGGCATTACAACGGCGGTTTTTTGGGCGTTAATTGCCTCACTATTGAACTCAATTGGTTTAATACGCTTTAGCGTAAGTGGGTCAATTCGTAATAGCTGTAATACAAAGCCGATTGTTCCACTACAAAATGCCGTTACAATCCAGGCAAAAGTGATTGAGAATAATACTAAAAGAGCATACTCAAGTAATGTCATACCGTTTGAGCTTAAAATCTCAAACATAATAGATATGCCGTAGCCAGATGTGCTAAGCGCTGCAATAGCAAATAGCCAAACTCTTAATGTTTTGAATGGCATTGGAGTGCCCTTACCTTTATTACTTGATGTCATTTGGGTACCAAACATAACTCCATACCTCGCTAATTTCTTTATCACGTAGTTTTAACGATAAACGCATATCAACGGGTTGATCGTCCTGTGGTGCAATTTTAAAGGCTACACGCCATCCGCGTGAATCAGGCAGTTTTTGTACATTCACGTCGGTTACTTCGCCTGTTGTAAGTTGAATGTCGGCATCTAGCTTTAACTGTTCAGAGAGTTGATTTATTTCTGACCCAGTAAAATCAACAGTAAATTGGCGATGGCTTTTTGGTGGAGGGTTGTCTTCACCTGGTAAAGCGGCGCTACCGATCCTTGTGCGCAGTACTCTCGCTTTTTCGTGCTGAGTTAAAGCTGCATTAAAGGTCGTCATTTTGTAGCTTAGCTTTAACGAATCACCGGCTTTCATTGGCTTTTCTGGTACCCAGTAACTGACGATATTGTCGTTAGTTTCTGTGTCAGTAGGTATCTCTACAAGCTCTACACGGCCATTTCCCCATTCACCTTGTGGTTCAATCCATAGACTAGGGCGGTTGTGGTAATGTGCTTCTGTGTCCAGATAGTTATTAAAATCTCGATCTCGTTGAGCTAACCCAAAACCTTTTGGATTATTGTATGAAAACGAAGTTACACTTAGCTGTGAAGGGTTGTTAAGAGGGCGCCATACCCATTTATCATCAGCAGATTGAGTTAATAGGCCATCCGAGTCATGAACTTCAGGGCGATAGTCATCAAAAAATTTGGTACTGTTTTCACCGTGGTAAAACATACTCGTTAATGGAGCTACGCCGAGCTTTTTAATGTCTTTACGTGCAAATATCTGCATATCAACATCAACTAGCATATTAGTTGTAGGGTCAACATTAAACTTGTATGCACCCGATATAGATGGGCTATCTAATAATGCAAAAATGGTAATTTGTGTTTGGTCGGCCTTTGGTTTAACTAACCAAAACTCTTTGAACATTGGAAATTCTTCACCTGAATTTTCTGCAGTATCAATGGCAAGGCCTCTAGCTGATAATCCATAAACTTGCTGAGGGCCAACAACTCTAAAATACGATGCTCCCTGAAATACCATTACTTCGTCTTTATACTCGTTAGTATTTAACGGGTAATGTAAGCGAAATCCAGCATGACCTAGTTGAGTATCCGCAACACTTTTAGCTATTTCTTCTTGTAGTGGTGCAGCAGTGCCATCGTATTGGTAAAAGTCAGTACTGAAAGGTAAGCGACTGCGTTTAGAGTCGCTATCAACGGTATTTATTGTCACAGGTGTTTTATATAAAAAACCAGGATGGAATAATTGCAGCTCGTACAGGCCTTCATCTTTCCATACTGCTTTGTCTTTTTTAAATCGAATTGAACGGTAATCTTGATAATCAATATTGTTAAGTGCTTCAAGCTCAATGTTTTTAGGCGCCACGTATTCTTCGCTTGCTAACTTTTTAGCGCGGGCGCTAATTACGTCAAATAAGCTACTTTGTGGGATTGCTACATCAACGGTTGCAGCAATCGCTTGGTTGCTATTGCCCCAAGTCGAAAAAATAATAAGTAGACCCAGTAGTGGTGCTGACTTCTTTTGCCATTTAGGCAGATTTTGGGTTAGTTGTTTCATTCTCATTCCTTTATAAAAACACGACTTATTTTTACGTTTAGGGTAAATATTGATTTTATTTTGTAAGTATCTTCTAAATAACTTAGAGCAAAATTTAAACCTTAATAAAAGTTCATATTTTTCAATAGGTAATATTTATATACATAATTCACTGAGGTTTTGTTGTGTAAAATTAACTCAAATGTATGTAGTTGTTACTGATTAATTACTAGAAGATTCACAGATCGTCTGAACATATTACGGGGGGTTTAATGAAGCTTGTCTGAATTACATTTGTATAAAATAAAAAAGCCGCAAGAGCGGCTTTTAAATGTTTAGATTTAACGTAGTTATTTCTTTTTAAATCGACGCACTATTGATAGTGGTGCTAAAAGAAGTGATAACCATAATAATGAACCTGCATCATTATCATCATCTGAGCGTAAGTTATTTACTTTCACGGCTACTTTTTCAACGTTAGATAAGTTACCCACGCTATCCTGAGCTTGCACTGTTAAAGTAATACGATTTTCAAATTCGTAATCAATCTCTCCAGCAACAATTAGCTGCCCCTGATTGTTAATAGAAACGCTGTCATTATCAGATGTAATAAATTTAACAACTGGTGATTCATCGGCATTTGGATCACTAAAATCGAGTGTGCCGATAATTGTTCCAATTGCGCTGTTTTCATCGACTGCAAAAACTTGATCAGCTTTAATAACTGGCGTTTGCTCTTCAGGTGTTAAAGTGATTTCAGATTTAATATCAATAATTACAGGGTCGTGATCTGATGCGCGGTATGCACTTTCAGAGTACAAACTAGATTGTTGACCTTCGCTTTTAAACTCTACATTGTAATCAAGAGAAATAGGTTCATCTGCGTTGATGTGCCAATCTGTTGCTGCGACAATTTTGCTAAGTAGTGATTGGGTAGCTACTGCATGATCTAAACTACCAGCGCGACCAGAAAAGCTGTAAGAATAACCAAGCGTATCACCATCAATTTCTGCAACTACATTTTTGTAGCCTTTATCAGCAAATGCACGTATAGGATCTTCCATTGCGTAAGCATTCATATCGCCGACTAAAATAGTATCTTCGTCGTCAACACCGGTTGGTTTGCTATCAAGCCAATTTGCGAATGCATTAGCACCTTCTGTGCGTATTTCATTCCAACAGCCTTGTCCATCACCTGAATCTGCATTGTTTCCAGAAGCACTACCACAGCTTTTAGATTTAAGGTGTGACACAGCAACAGTAAATACTTCATCAGTTTCTAATGATTTAAAGCTTTGTGCAATTGGAGCACGGTTACTAAAATCAAATGGAGCCTCAGTCGTAATAGCAGCAGTACCTACTTCTTCTACTTTGTTAGCACGATAGATAAGTGCGGTAGTAATTGCATCGGTACCAATTTGATCTACGTTAAAATCAACAAATGTATAGTTGTTAGCACTATCAGCGTCATTTAATGCATCTACTAAGCTTGCAATTGCACTAAATTCGCCAAAACCATCATTTTCAATTTCCATTAAACCAACAACATCGGCCTGGATAGCGCTAATGGCACTTACAATTTTAGCTTCTTGGCGAGTAAATTCAGCTTCTGAATCTGCACCTCGGGCTGTAGGGAACCCTCCGCCTTGGCCATCACCATTAAAGTAATTAAGTACGTTAAAGCTAGCTACACGTAAATCTGCTTCAGCATTAAGTTCAGGCGCATTTTCACGTGCATTTGTTGCAATAAACGAAGGTGCTACCGTTGGGTGGATTCTGTAAAGGCTAAAGCTATAAGCAAGTGCCCCCGTAACCGTATTAACTGTATCGCCAGTACGTAATGTATTTTCTGCTGATAAGCCTGGAGTTGGGTAGGCTGTAGGGTCTAAGTTTTGTACTGTAGAGCCATCATCTAGTAAAATCTTTTTAAGTAGATTTTCAGTTTCAACTGCATTAGCTGCATCTCCAGGTAATGCAACTTGGGTACCTTGATACAAGCGTTCTGTTGCTAATTCAACTTCACCATATCGACCAAGGCCAAAGTTATTAGTTACTACTAATGGTTGTTCTAATGTAACTAACATACCTTCAAAAGCTTCTAAATCAGTTGTATCAGCTAAAGGTAAAGTGATTTTTGTAGCTGCTGCAGCTAAACCAGTGCCACATATGGCAACTTGGCTAACACTGCCGATTTGTGTTGCATCAAAATATTCTTCTACAGTACCTTGTACACGTACATGGTCGCCTACGTTTACGTCAATATCTGCAAAATAAACAAATACACCTTCAGAGGTGAGAGGATTTGCATCTATGTCAGCAGCAAGTGAGCTAACAAAAAAGCCTTTTAATTGATCATCATCTTGGAAGTCTGCGGTTACAATCCCCTCAAACTCTACTAAAGTATCAACAAGCGGGCTTGCAGAGCTATCGCCTTGTATAGCGTTAATTAGTACTTTTTCTGCGCCACAAACAAGTGGTTCAAGTGGTTCTGGTTCTGGAATTGGTTCAGGTGTTGTCCCACCATTACCTGCATGTGAACCTAAGCCATCAAAGTCATCTTGGTCAAACTGTACCCATTCTTCACTTGGGTTAAACTCTGCGTCAGGTGTTGTTCTTCCTGCGGTAATACTATCTTTTCTACGAAGTGTTTTATTTTGTGTTTGTACTGCGCCCTCAGACCAAAACGAACCGGGATCTACACCGCGCTGGCCAAAGCTATCGACTACAGTGCTACCTTGCATTAGGACTAATGCATCATCACCATTAAAGTTAGCAACACCATGTTCTAAATCGGCTTTTTCTTTTAGTGCATCATTTGAACTTGAATTAACAACAACAAAGGTACTGTTAGCTGCCAAAGTACCAGACAAATCAAGAGTTGATTGAATTGTAGTTTTGCCATTTACATACAAACTTAGTGAGTACTGATCAAGAGTTAGTGGAGATGACGAGTTATTATAAAGCTCAATTGCTTTATTATTACTGCTTCCCTCTATGTATTCTGAAATGATTAGATCTGCGGAGGCTGGCGCACTGAGACTTGCTATAACAAGTGCGAGTGGTGTTATTTTTGTTTTAAACATTTTTTTATTATTCCCGTGTATTAATCCCAAAATGGGACACCAGTTTAGAGAATAAATATGACGAAAATAATACAAAAATGTAAACGAATGTAAATAAAAGGCGGTTTAACCGCCTTTTTATAAAAACCTTACTTTTTAGCTAGGTATTGTGCGGCTTGCTTAGCAAAATAGGTCAATATTCCATCAGCGCCTGCACGCTTAAATGCAAGTAAAGACTCCATTATAGTAGCTTCCTCACTTAACCAACCGTTATCAATAGCTGCTTTGTGCATTGCATACTCGCCACTTACCTGATATGCGAAAGTAGGTACACCAAACTCGTCTTTAACACGACGTACAATATCTAAATAAGGCATGCCAGGCTTAACCATGACCATATCAGCGCCTTCTTGTAAGTCTAATGCGACTTCACGTATTGCTTCATCAGAGTTTGCTGGGTCCATTTGGTAGGTTTTTTTATCGGCACCTTTTAAGTTCCCAGCAGAACCTATTGCGTCTCTAAATGGGCCATAGTAGCTAGATGCATATTTAGCTGAGTAGGCCATAATACGGGTATGCACAAACCCATCAGCTTCAAGTGCTTCACGAATTGCAGCAATACGGCCATCCATCATGTCCGAAGGGGCAATTACATCAGCGCCCGCTTCTGCATGCGAGAGTGCTTGTTTAACTAAAATTTCGGTGGTTACGTCGTTTATTACATAGCCTGTGTCATCAATAATGCCGTCTTGACCGTGCGTCGTGAATGGATCAAGTGCACCATCAGTAATTACACCCAACTCAGGAAAGGCTTCTTTTAAAGCGCGAACAGTGCGTTGCACTAAGCCATCGTCATTATATGCTTCTTCGGCAAATAGTGATTTTTTGTCCGCAGGGGTTACCGGAAAAATAGCAACGGCAGGTACGCCAAGCTCAACAAGTTCTTTTGCCTCAAGTAATAGTAAATCTATCGATAGACGTTCAATACCAGGCATTGATTCAATTGCTTCGCGACGATTTTTACCTTCTAGTACAAATACAGGGTAAATTAAATCGTTTACGCTAAGTTGGTTTTCGGCCATTAAGCGGCGAGAAAAGTCGCTGCGGCGCATTCTGCGCATGCGAGTATACGGGAAAAGGTCTAATCCTGATTGGGCCATATTAATATGCTCCTACTGTGGTAATGGAAAAGTGATTACTTGATTACGGCCATGTTGCTTTGCGTAATAAAGTGCTTTGTCGGCGCACTCAGTAAAAATTTGAGGGTTGCTAACATCATCAGCAATGCTGGTGTATACACCAGCGCTAATTGTAAATTGAATATCATTATTGGCAACCGTTACTGTACTGGCTGAGATAGCTGCTCGTATTTTTTCAGCTATGTCTTGTGCACCTTCGCTGGGGGTATTAGGTAATAGCACCACAAACTCTTCACCGCCATAACGAGCAACTTCATCGAGTGGTCGCTTTAAATGATCTTTTATAAGGTCTGATACTGCTTTAATAACTTGATCGCCAATTATGTGTCCGTATGTATCGTTAATGCTTTTGAATCGGTCTATATCAAGCATAACAATACTAAGCGGCGTTTGTTCTCGGCGAGACCGACGAATCTCCATTATTAGCTTTTTATCAAAAAAGCGTCTGTTTTTTATTCCGGTTAAAGCGTCTTCGGTATTGAGTAACTCAAGTGAGCGGTTTTTTTCTTCAAGTTCTCTGAGTGTAACTTGTAATTCAAAGGTGCGTTCGTCGACTTGTGATTCGAGTTCTTGGCGTGTTTTTTCTTGTAACTTTAAGCGCTCTTTAAGTAGCGTATCTTGAGCTGCATTTTCAGCAATCAAGGTTTGCTGAGCAATTACTTCTTCATCTCGTTGCAAAATAAATAACTTCATTACACTGTAGCATAGACAAAATGTGCAGCTAAAAAAGCATGTAAATACAAATGCTAATGTACTTCTGTCAAAGGCGTATAGCCCTATTACTGCAACAATAAAATAAAGCATCACCACCAAGAAAAAAACTAATACGAGCAGTAGCGCTTTATTAGGTTTAGAAGGTGATAAACGTATGCACATAAGTGTAGTTGCAATATAAAAGCCTAAAACGATTGGGATAGTAGTTAAGCAAAATAGTGTCACTATATGGTTTGGAAATAGCCAAATAAACAATAACGAGACACCTAATGCGTTAACTATCACTTTTTGAACCGTTAGTAAAAAAGAGGGCTTTGGATGGCAAATTTGCTTTTGTAAAGGCAAAAACATTAAAGCAATAAGCATAAGTAATATAGGGATCATAACTTGCTGTAACGCTGGCAAATTAGGGTGAATATATTTTAGGCCAAAGCCACAAATGTAGGCTAATAAACTACCTAATGTGAGGGTAATTAAACCAGCATAAACAAAATAACGTTTACGTGAAAAACTATATAAAACTAAGCAACTCACGCCTAAAGAAAATATAAAACCAATCAATAAGCCATAGAGTAAATTAAGTTTACCTTTATGTGCCAAATAAGCTTCTGGTTGCCACAGCGTTAAAGGGACTCGCAAGCCGGAGCTATTCGTCACTCTCATAATAATAATGGTTTCGCTATTTGCAGGACTAATTAGTTTAACTAATAAAGATTCACTCTTAATCGCACGTTTATCAAGGGGGTATGCATCGCCAATTTGGGTGTGAGAAATTAATTGCGAGTTATGTAACTGATATACTTGAACGTCGTTTAGCAGAGGGTTGTTTAGTGACAACAGTTGTTCGGTATTATAACTAAGCGTGTTTTTTATTTTAAATTTCATCCATACAGAACGCTGCTCAAGACCTAGGTTAAGAGGTTTACCTGTGTTTTTTTGCCACTGTATATGGCTACTTTGATGTGCATCTAATAGCGAAGTTGGTTCAAAAGAGTAATGCAGGTTATTAATGTTTTGGGAGTTAAAATCATGTTTTATTATTACAGGGCTTGCGAAAGAGCAAAAAGTGCAAAGAAGCATCAATAGACTTAGTAATGCTTTTGCGCACGCCATTAGCAGCTCTTTAAACCAAAAACATTGTAAAAGTTTTCTGTAGTTTTGCGGGCCACAACTTCTTCATCTATTTGATAAAGTTGCGCAACTGTTTGGCAAATATAAGGAAGCAGAGCGGGTTCATTTTTACGCGATTTAGGTTTTAGCTTAACTGTTCGTGGAATTAAAAATGGTGCATCAGTTTCTATTAATAATCGATCTAGAGGAATGCTAGGCACTAGTTGTTGTAAATCTTTACCACGCCTTTCATCACATACCCAACCCGTTATACCAATATACAGACCTAAATCTAAATATTGCTTTAGAGCTGCTGAGTTACCCGTAAAGCAGTGGAGTACACCGCGAATATTAAACTCTTTTAAAATACTTAGCATGTCGTCACTTGCATCACGTTCATGTAAGTAAACAGGTAAATCTAATTTTTCGGCAAGTGCTAGGTGGCGTCTAAAAACACTACGCTGTACATCGCGAGGCGAAAAGTCACGGTTATAATCAAGGCCGCATTCACCAATCGCTATGACTTGCTTATTGTTTGCAAGTGCAGTTAATTGTGCTTCTAATTCATTTGTCGCCGATTTAGCATCATGTGGGTGGACACCCGCCGTAGAATATTGGAGATGTTTTATCGCAAGTTCAAGTGATTGCTGACTACTCGCAATATCACAACCTATAATAAGCATATTTGTAACACCAGCTTCGCTTGCACGGGTAATTACATCATAATGCTGGTCATCAAATTGATGATTAGTTAAGTTAACTCCAGCATCAATTAACGTATATGACATTACTTAGTACGTTTAACGCGAATAGAGCGGTTTTTACCGTCTTGTTTCAGTAAAAAGGAGTTAAATGCACCACGGCTGATTACAATTGTATCGTTTTCTTTTAAACGCATGCTGTCAGAGCCAATTTGACGCCATTGTTGGCCGTTATCTAGCGAAATAATTAACTCGCCATAAGCTGCTTCTTTCACTGAAGTAACCATAGCTTTAATTTCAGTCTCTTTTTCTACCTGTGATTCTTTGTGCTCTAAGCCAAAATCGTCAGTTTTTGCCTTTGCTTGCATTGGTGCAGCAGCTACGGCTTGAGGTACATTGTTAGCCGTTGGTGGAGTGAGTGTTTTTGTTATTGTTGGCTTTGTTAGTGATTTACCAGCAATTGTATTGTCATAGCAAAGTAATCGGTTATAGTCATTTTCAATAAAGCTACATGCTTGCAGGGCCTGAGTATTAAATTCAGTTTGCGCAGCAAAAGTTGGCGCACTTAATAAAACCAATAGTGAGAGTAGTTGTTTTTTCATTTTATTCCTCAGATTCTTTTTGTGGTTTGGCGGTATAAAATTTTGCTAAAATTAAACCTAGTTCAAACAAAAGAAGCATCGGAAATGCTAATAATGTTTGTGATAAAACATCAGGCGGTGTTAAAAACATTGCCACTACAAATACACCCACCACGATATAAGGGCGCTTTTCTTTTAAGCTTTTTGTTGTTGTTGCGCCACTCCAGCATAGCAGCATAATAGCTACTGGAATTTCGAAAGCGACACCGAATGCAAAAAATAGTTTTAATACGAATCCTAAATAGCTAGCGATATCGGGTGCTAGAGTCATCATTTCGGGACCTGTACTTGTAAAAAAACCTAATATAATTGGTAGTACTGCAAAGTAGCAAAAAGCGATACCCCCATAAAACAAGACAACGCTTGAGATTAGTATAGGTATTAGCATTTTTTTTCATTTTGGTACAAGCCAGGAGCTATAAACCCCCAAATTTGATGAAGTATCCATGGAGTAGATAATAAAGCCGCAACAAAAAAAGTAAGCATCATAGGGACTATAAAAGGGTCACTCACATTTATAGCTATCATGGTCGCGCCATTAGGTAAATGAACCACTAATGGTGCAGCTATAAGTTCGTAAATATTATCTTTAAAATAAAACAGCGCGATAAAAAATAATAAAATGCTCAATAGCGCTTTTATCAGTCGATCACGTAACTCAATTAAATGCGCTACAAACCCCGATTTTACTTCCTCAGCCATTATTTTTTATACCATGTAGTAAGTTGACCACAAAGTGAGAAATAAATTTCACTTTTTCTCATCAAGTTGTTGGTTATTTGATGTATCAGATTGTGTTTTTTTGTAGCTGTGAGTAACTGACTCAGCCGCTTTTTGTAGCTCTGTTAATGAACTTTGTAGCTCAGGGCTTAAGTCTTTTAGTTCTTGTTGTTCTGCTTTTTTAAGGTTTTCGTGAAGTTCATGAATACGCAGTTCTTCACTTACTTCGGCTTTTACCGAGTTGGCAAGTGATTTAGCGGTTTTAACCCATTTACTCACTGTTCTAATAGCAACAGGTAAGCGCTCAGGGCCGAGCACCACTAAGCCAACAATAAAAATAACAACAAGCTCCCACATCCCCATACTAATTAAACCTTATTGCTATCTTTGTTTTTTTCAGTATTGGTTGAGTCGTCAACGGTGCTTTTTTCTGATTGTTGAATTTGCTCTGATTTTTCTTGCTCACTCGCTGTGTCGTCCGACATTGCTTTTTTGAAGCCTTTAACAGCGCCTCCAATATCACCACCCATACCGCGTAGTTTTTTTGTGCCGAAAAGTAAAACTATGATCGCTAAAACAATTAATAATTGCCAAATACTAATACCACCAAAACCCATGGTTTTCTCCAATATATAAAACGGTTAAATGTATATTTTAAATACTAATTATACGCCCAATAGCGCAAATAGCACTCAGTTTATGCGTTGCGCCATGCTGCAATAAAGCTAATAGCGGATAAGGCTATTGCAATGCTTGCAGCTACTAAATCGTGCTGTAAATAACAAAGTGTTGCCATAATCATTGTAGCACTACCAAATAAACTCAATATTAAAGGTTTATGAGATACCTTTTGTTCTTGAGGTTGATGAGCGTGTGGTGCACGCTTTAAATTTTGGTAAATTAGATCAGGTAGTTCAGGCATTTTTTCAGCCCAAAATGGCAAGTTAGCATACATTTGCTTCAGTACTGATAGCGGTCCAACTTGCTGCTTCACCCAATCTTCTAAAAAGGGTTTGGCTGTTTTCCATAAGTCGAGTTGCGGGTAAAGCTGACGCCCTAATCCTTCAACGTATAATAAGGTTTTTTGTAGCAATACTAATTGCGGTTGTACCTGCATGTTAAAACGACGTGCAGTATTAAATAGATTTACGAGCACGTGACCAAATGAAATTTCAGCCAAAGGTTTATTAAATATAGGCTCGCAAACTGTGCGAATCGCAAATTCAAATTCTTCAATGCTAGTATCTGGTGGTACCCAACCTGAATCAACGTGTAGCTGTGCAACTTGGCGATAATCACGATTAAAAAAAGCGATAAAATTTTCAGCTAAATAACGTTTATCTTCTTTGTTGAGTGTACCTACAATACCGCAATCTATACCAATATACTTAGGGTTTTCTGGGTGTTCACGCGAAACAAAAATATTACCAGGGTGCATGTCAGCATGAAAAAAGCTGTCTCTAAATACTTGTGTAAAAAAGACTTCAACACCGCGTTCGGCGAGTAACTTCATATTAGTATTTTGTGCTAGCAATGCATCAGTATCAGATACAGGTATACCGTAAATCCGCTCCATTACCAGCACATTGCTACGGCTGTAATCACTGTAAACTGCAGGTATATATAATGAATCAGAGCCTTCAAAATTGCGTTTTAGTTGAATGCCATTGGCACCTTCTCGCATTAAATCGAGCTCGTCTAGGAGTGTTTTTTTGTATTCTTTAACCACTTCAACGGGGCGTAGACGTTTTGATTCGTTATGGACTTTTGCAAGTACCTTAGCGAGCTTTTCCATTAACGCTAAGTCGGCATTAATTTGCTCGTAAATATTGGGTCTAATAACCTTAATTACTACATCTTGCTCAATGCTTTGCTCATCAATAAGCTTTGCTGTATGTACTTGCGCTATAGATGCTGAGGCCAGTGGAATTTGTGAAAACTCACTAAACAACTCACTTATATCGTTAATTTCTAGGGCTTTTTCTATAATTTTTTGTGCAAGTGCGCCTTCAAATGGCTGAACTTGATCTTGTAAAAACGCAAGCTCTAAAGCGATATCATGAGGAAGTAAGTCACGACGAGTAGAGAGCATTTGGCCAAACTTAATCCAAACAGGGCCAAGCTCTTGTAGTGCCAAACGTAAACGTAGTCCCGCAGGTTTTTCTTTGTGCTGATTGCGCAGCCAAAACAAACTGCCACGAGCTACTTTACCAAACCAAGGGATCTTATGTTTTGGAATTAGCTCGTCTAACCCATAGCTAAGTAATGTTTTGGTGATGTTATACAAACGTGCAGTCGACACAAAAAATCCTTAGAGGGTGTTTGAAGGTGAAAAAGAGTTTAACAAGGTATTTATACGCTGCTCAACAGCAGCGACTTGGCCTTTGAGTTCTCTATTTTTTTGTTTAAATTGCTCAAGTTCTAATGGGTGAATAGTAATTGCGAGCTCATCTTGGCATAAACTTGTAAGCATTGTACTTATTTTAGTGTTGGTTTTGCTGCTTTTTTGTTTTAGTTTTTTTAAGTGCAGATATAACTGCTGAGCGGGGGTATCGCCAATGTATCTAGAGAGCTGTTCTGGCCAATCAATATCAATGCCTGAAAACGCATTGCTATAAGTTTGCGCAATATTTAAATCGCCTTGTAAGTCGAGCTTATCTTGGCGAATTAACTGGGTAAGCATAGCTGGGTTTTTAAGCGCTAAAAGCGTGTCTATGTCTGCGCTGATCATACAATCTGCGTTTTCATTATTTTGAGCACTGTATAAGTGTAATTGCTCAGCGCTATAAACAAGTTGGATGCTTTGTTGCCAATCTCTTACTTCAACCACTAAGCGCTGATGTTTAACGGCGCTTAGCTTTTGAGATAATTGTGGGTCAAGGCTAAGTGCTTGATTTAGTACACGCTCAATAAGCGAAAGTACAAAATTAGGTAACATAAAAAATTCAGATGGCATTGCATCATTATTATTTTTTGTTATTTTCTCAAGCGCCATAACTGCTAGCCTTAATATTTAAAACCACGGTGCAGCGCAACAATTCCGCCTGTGAGGTTTTGGTATGTTGTTTGCTCAAAGCCTGCATCTTCCATCATCGCTTTTAGCGTGTCTTGATCTGGATGCATTCGAATAGATTCAGCTAAATACTTATACGATTCACTGTCGTTAGCAACTAGCTTACCCATTGTAGGCAATAAATTAAATGAGTAAAAATCGTAAGCTTTACTAAGTACCTCATGCTCTGGTTTTGAAAACTCTAAAACAAGTAAACGACCACCTGGCTTTAAAATGCGGTACATAGAGCGTAATGCTTTGTCTTTATCGGTAACGTTACGTAAGCCAAAGGCAATAGTGATCACATCAAAGCTATTATCTGGGAACGGTAGCATTTCTGCATTCATTTGTACGTAGTCGATATTGCCCACTAATCCAAGATTATGCAGTTTTTCACGACCAACTTTAAGCATAGATGAGTTTATATCACCCAAAACAACTTGACCCGTTTCGCCCACTAATTGGCTAAACTTTGCCGTTAAGTCGCCAGTGCCGCCGGCTAAATCGAGTACATGATGGCCTTTACGAACACCTGAGCTTGCAATAGTTTGACGTTTCCATAAACGATGCACACCAAAAGACATTAAATCATTCATTACATCGTATTTTGCAGCTACTGAGTGAAATACATCAGCAACCATAGAAGCTTTATCGTTCTCGGCTACTGTTTTATAACCAAAATGCGTGGTCTTTTGTTCGGTTTCGTTCATGATTAATCTCTATCGTGACAATAGAGGTTAGTGTACTTTATTGTACACAGTAGGTGCAATTTGAATATGATTTATCAGGTAATTTATTGCCCTGCAGTGTAACTACTTTGACCTAATGAACGTGCTTTAAAAGCCGCATGAGATGCTTTTTTTGCTAACTGATTAAAATCATCTTCTTGTTGATGCTGAGCAATTCCTAGTGATAAGCCAATACTTGGTAGCTTGATACCTGTTTTTGAACTAACAAAGCGTAGCTTTTCGACCCCATTTCGTACTTTTTCGGCAATAACATTAGCTGTATCTGGGTCTATGTCGGCGAGGAGAACAGTAAATTGATCTTTTGCTGTGCGACCAGGTAAGCCACTTTGAAAAACATATTTTTGCACTTGCTTAGCGACTTTACTCAAAATGACTTCACCAATAATATCACCATAATTTTTAGTAAAGTGATCAAGGTTGTCTATTTGAATCGCTATTGCGCAAATAGATTTTTGTTGATTAGTCCACACTTGGGTTTGTTGCGTTAAATAATGGCGCTTATAAAGCCCTGTTTGGCTATCAATAATATGCTGTTTACGAAGTTGAGTTAGCTGCTTTTGTGTTTTTTCGTGTAGTTGTTTGGCTTTGCTTAGTTCTTGCTTAAATTGCTTATGTTGGTTGAGTAATTCGGCGGTTTGATTATGAAGAACTTCAAGCGCTTGACGGCTTTGTTCTATGTTGTTCTCATCTAGGGAATGTACGCATTCGCTCACTTGACCCGCAAAGCGAATTATTTGCTTTTCAGTAGCTTGAGAATTTTGAGAAAGTGAGTTTATAACACCATCAACATTTTGAATCATGTTGACTTGCGCTTTGTGGCCAGTATTTAAAAACTCAGAATGTAGTTGTTCAATTAAAACGCTATCTATATTGTCTTCAACAGCGATAGCACGGTCTAAAGCTTTATTTAGCTTGAGATTAGTTTGACTGGTATAAGCATAAATAACTTGATAATTCAGCGGCGTAGGTGGGAGCGTATAGCGCTCTAAAAAAACACACACTTTGGTCATTTTTTCTTGTGCAATAGCCATGGAATCATGGAACATCATTTTAAATACCAACTAAGTACGCATAAGTGCAAATTTTAAAATATCTCATTCCATGAGGCGGTTATGCGTCCGAGCTTTTTATTATTTTTTTATACAGTAATCATTATCCGAGCTATTTAAAAGCAAAAACGATAGTTAGGGAACTTAAATTTTGCTTTAGCAGCTTAATCGCTGTTTTTCTCATCAATTAGGCTGGTTTTTACTTCATTTAATGTATGTAACGTATTAATACACTTGGTATAAGTAGGGATTATTACTATGAGGTTGGTCTCATTTACTTGCTATTTATTTACCCTACGATAGCTTTATGAAATTAATAACACTGCTAAGTTACATTATAATGAATCATTTTTTAATTAAGCCACTTCGCCAATCTTTATTTGGTATCACGGTTTTGTGCTCATTAAGTGCATGCCAAATGACCATGCAAAATTCAGATCAACAATTTACTCAAGTAGCGCAAAGTATTGTTGATTATAGAGAAAGCATTAACCCTTACGATAGTGTAGGTGGTGTTGAAGGTTATTTATTACCAAATTTATCCTCTGAATTTTTAGCGCAAGAATATAAAAATAAAACGCGATTACTTGCTGAATTAGACACTATTAATATTGAAAAGCTAAGCGACGAAAATCAAATTAACTTCGATATTATTCGAGCTCAAGTACAAAACAGTGTCGATGAATATGTATTTAATGCGCACTATATGCCGCTCACCTCTGAATATGGGTTTCATTCTGGTTTGTCGTACATAATAAATAGTTCTCAATATAAAAACCCGGAAGACTATCAAGTGTATCTTGCACGATTGTCGCAAGTTCCACGCTTTTTTGAGCAAAACATGTATTGGATGAAAAAAGGGCTTGAGACAGGGCTTACTCAACCTAAAGCTGTGTTGGAAGGTTATGAAGATTCAATTAATGCCTACATTGTTGACGATGTAACTACGTCTGAATTTTATAAACCATTTTTAACTAATACAGCGGGTTTGAGCGACAGTGAATTTAAAGCGCTACAACAAAAAGCCAAAATCATTATAAAAAAAGAGGTTATAAAATCTTATAAAGATTACTTAGTGTTTTTTACGCAGCAATATCGACCTGGTGCACGTACAAGTATTGGTATATCAGATACACCTAATGGCGAAGCGTTTTATAAAAATAGAGCTAAGTACTACACCACTACCGACATGACACCTAAAGAGATTCACGAACTTGGCTTAAAAGAAGTTGCGCGAATTCGTAGTGAAATGGAAAATGTAATAGCAGAGGTAGGTTTTAAAGGCACGTTTGCCGAATTTATCCACTTTTTACGCACTGATCCACAATTTTACGCCACAACACCAGAGCAACTTTTAAAAGAAGCATCTTATATTGCTAAAAAAATGGATGCACAACTGCCTAAGTTATTTCATACCTTACCACGCAAACCTTATGGTGTAGCACCTGTACCGGCTAGTATTGCACCTAAATACACAACCGGTCGATATTCAGGCTCTAATCGAGATGATGAAGCAGGGTATTATTGGGTAAATACTTACGCTTTAGATAAGCGCCCTTTGTATGTTTTAGAAGCATTAACGCTGCACGAAGCCGTGCCTGGCCATCATTTACAAATATCACTTAATGCAGAGCTTGAAAATCTGCCTAGTTATCGTCGTGATGCTTACCTCTCGGCATTTGGCGAAGGTTGGGGGCTTTACTCTGAATATTTAGGTTTAGAAGCCGGCTTTTATCAAGACCCATATAGCCGTTTTGGTCGTTTAACGTATGAAATGTGGCGAGCAGCGCGTTTAGTTGTTGATACAGGTATGCATATGTATGGCTGGAGTCGCGAGCGTGCCATGAACTTTATGAGCGAAAATACAGCGCTTTCGTTGCATAACGTTAAAACCGAAACCGATCGTTATATTACATGGCCTGCACAGGCGCTTTCGTACAAAATAGGTGAGCTTACTATTAAGCGTTTACGCATTGAAGCAGAGCAAGCGCTAGGAAAAAGCTTTGATATTCGTGAATTTCATCATCAAATATTACGCCATGGTTCAGTGCCTTTATCGGTACTTGAAACGCAAGTGCGTTTATATATAAAAGCAGAGTTAGCTAAACAACAGAATTAGATATAAGGCAGTTAAAGCCTTGAACAAATAAAAGTGTTATGTCATTTTGGTGGTATAGCACTTTTTTATTTTAAAAACAGTCATCAAGGGGCCTTGGGTGAGTAATTTTATAATGTTTAGTATTGATGTATTTGCAAGTATGTTTATTGTTGTTTTAGGGTTATTGGTTTTAATCGTTGTCGTTTTTTATATTCGAGATGTAACACAAACCAAGCATGCAATTAGACGTAATTACCCTGTTATTGGTCGCTTTCGATATTTTTTTGAACGCCAAGGTGAGTTTTTTAGACAGTACTTTTTTGCTCAAGATAGAGAAGAAATGCCGTTTAACCGCGCTGAGCGTAGTTGGGTTTATCGTGCAGCAAAAGATGTTGACCGTACGGCTGCATTTGGCTCCACGCAAAGCTTAGAAGTAACAGGTACGGTTATGTTTATGAACTGTGCATTTCCTACTTTAGACGAAGAAGCGCTCGACCCGAGTAATGTTACTTTGGGTCCATACTGTAAAACACCTTACACGACCAACTCGTTATTCAATGTATCTGGTATGAGTTTTGGTGCGCTTTCAAAGCCAGCTGTACGAGCCTTATCAAAAGGGGCAAAACTAGCGGGTTGTTGGATGAACACCGGTGAAGG
The DNA here is from genome assembly GCF_000238895.1 of Pseudoalteromonas sp. BSi20429. NCBI lineage: Bacteria > Pseudomonadati > Pseudomonadota > Gammaproteobacteria > Alteromonadales > Pseudoalteromonadaceae > Pseudoalteromonas > Pseudoalteromonas sp. BSi20429. The sequence goes on from NZ_BADV01000004.1 coordinate 69,627, forward strand.
GGGATTAAGTCCTTATCATTTAGAAGGTGGTGCCGATTTAGTGTTTCAGATTGGTACAGCTAAATATGGTGCACGAGACGAGCATGGAAATTTAAGTACCGAAAAGCTAAAAGAAATAGCGGCTCACGAACAAGTAAAAATGTTTGAACTTAAAATGAGCCAAGGTGCAAAACCAGGTAAAGGCGGTATGTTACCAGGGCGCAAAGTTAACGCCGAAATAGCTAAAATTAGGGGCATACCAGAAGGACAAGATTCTATTAGCCCCAATGGTCATCCTGAAATTAAAAACCCAGCCGATATTCTCGATATGATAGCCACTGTACGTAACGCGACAGGTAAACCTACAGGGTTTAAAGCCGTTATTGGTGCTTACGGATGGTTAGAAACGTTGTTCGCAGAAATAAACCACCGTGGTATAGAGTCCGCGCCTGACTTTATTACCATAGATAGTGCTGATGGTGGTACGGGCGCAGCACCACAACCGCTTATGGATTCAGTGGGTTTACCACTGCGCGAAAGTTTACCGCTTGTAGTTAATATGCTTGAAAAACATGGGCTGCGAGATCGTATTAAAATAATCGCCTCAGGTAAATTAATTGTTCCTTCAAAGGTGGCTTGGGCGTTAGCGTTGGGCGCTGATTTTGTTGTATCGGCTCGAGGGCATATGTTTGCACTGGGCTGTATTCAGGCAATGCAATGTAATAAAGATACCTGTCCGACCGGGATCACTACGCATAACGAGCGTTTGCAACGCGGCTTAAATGTAGCTGATAAAGCGCAACGAGTAGCTAACTATAATAAATACATTCATTACGGAGCTGGGCTAATAGCCCATTCTTGTGGTGTGACTAGTGCACGCGAATTAAAACGTGAACATGTACGTATAGTGCAAGAAAGTGGTTTATCAGAACCGCTCGATAAAATTTACGAAAACTATAAGTAAGTTTTTAACTAATTAAAAAAGGCGCTAATAGCGCCTTTTTTAATGTTTTTTAATTTAATTGGCTTATTAATAAACTAAAAAATGCTTCTTTGTTGTTGCACGTGTGGGCATTCAAAATAAGTTGCTCGCCTAGTGCTAATGTTTGTTTTTGCACTATAAGACGCGCCTTATCATCACCAATACTATCTATATCGGTTACATGTGCGAGCCCTATGGTGCGCCTAATTAACTCAGCACCACAGTAACCAATGGCGTCTTGTAATACCCCTTTTATAAAGTATTCACCGTAGCCTGTAACTTTTAGCGAATTATCAGTAGTGTGCTCATTTATAAGCGTAAGCCAATGCTGTTCAAATAAGGTATAGCATTCAACAAGGGTGCTTAATAAGTGGGTTTGGTAATTACGACGAGCCAAAAAATCTTCAATATGCCCGTATTGTGCGCAGTAATTTAAAAGTAGATTGCCAATAAAAGAGCCAATATCGAACCCAATAGGACCAAAAAAGCCAAACTCAGGGTCAATCATCTTTGTATTATTACAATCAACAAAAATACTGCCGCTATGCATATCACCATGAAGTAATGTTTGCGGGTTAGATAAAAAATTAGCTTTTAGTTTTGCTATTTCTAATTTTAATGCGCTGTTTTTGTGTATTGCATCAACTTCGCTTTGTAGTTGCTTTGGGTAGTTATTGCGTTCGTGCTCAATGTACGGATCGCTAAAAAATAAGTCTTCAGTGATTTGGCAAAGCTCAGGGTTAGTAAATTGGCTAACGAGCGCTTTTTTAGTTTGTGCGGTTAAATAAAAATCTGAATTATAAAAACCAGTATGGCTTAAGTAGGTCGCTACGTGTTGCGCTAATTTAGGAAATTGCTCAGCATTATTTTGTGCAGTTCGCAGTATTTGTAAATTACCTAAATCTTCTAAAATAGTCAGTGCTTGCATTTCACTATAATGTAAAACCCTAGCAGTATAAGTTGGGCAAATAGCGCCATGATTGAGCAAAACTTGTGCTTCTATACGAGCTCTATCAAGCGTTAATGGCCACGACTCACCCACGCAACGCGCGTAAGGCAGAGCTTGCTTTAAAATAACACTATTTTTTTGCTCATCAGTAATTCTAAATACTAAATTAAGATTGCCATCACCAAACTCATATGCCGATAAGGCTTGTCCGGGAGCAAAAAAATTACATTGTTTAGATTCAATTAATGTCGATACATAATCGATAGCGCGCTGTGCATTAAAAGCAACATAGTTAGTCATGGTTTAAATCTCAAAAATCAGCTTTTAAGCATTCTATACCTTTAAATGTTTAGATGTCTACAAGTCCAACTTGAGAGTTATTCAAAGTGGTGTAAAATAACGTTACGCATTTTTAATACCTTAAGCATTATGCAAAATTTAATCGCAAGCAGTGTAAAATACGAAAACGGGTCGCTTAGTGTGCTCGACCAATATTTACTACCTCACCAGCAGGTATGGCATCAATGCCATGATGTAGAAACCATGAAAGAGCTGATCATTAGTTTAAAAGTACGTGGAGCTCCACTTATTGGTTTAAGCGCGAGCTTGTTAGTGGCGTATTTAGCTGAGCAAGGGGTAGTTAAAGGTGATCTTGAAAAAGCAATCAATGAGCTAGAAGCCACTCGCCCAACGGCGGTTAATTTAATGCATTGTATGGCTGCATTGCGTAAAGCTTTAACGCAAAGCGATTATGTTGCCGGTATTGTTACCACAGCCGAGCGGTTGTTTATTGAAGATATTGAGCTGTGTGAGCGAATGGCAAGCCGTGGCGCCGAACTTATAAATAGTGGCGACAACATATTAACCCATTGTAATACAGGGGCGCTTGCAACCGCTGGTATTGGTACTGCACTAGGTGTTATCTATAAAGCGCAGCAAAAACATGGCAACGTACATGTGTGGGTTGATGAAACACGACCATTATTACAAGGCGGTCGCTTAACTGCCTTTGAGCTTGAGCGCTGGAAAATACCTTACACATTAATTTGCGATAATATGGCGGCAAGTTTAATGGCTGCAGGTAAAGTAGATAAAATAGTGGTAGGGGCTGATCGTATTGCTGCCAATGGTGATTTTGCTAATAAAGTGGGCACCTATAATTTAGCCGTACTAGCGCATTTTCATAACATTCCATTTTATGTGGTCGCGCCTATTACCACGCTTGATACCAACACCGCGTGTGGTGATGATATAGAAATAGAGCAACGTAATCCTCAAGAAGTGCGCGGGGTTAGCGGTAGCTTTGGCGAGGCTTTATGGGCGCCCACTAATGCTAATGTGTATAACCCTGCATTTGATATAACGCCGGCAAAACTGGTCACAGGGTGGGTGTTAGATACGGGTGTGTATAACCAGCAACAAGTATTAATGGGTAAACTTAAAGAGCTAACTCAATAATATGCGACTGAATTCTGAAAGAAACTCAGAGGTACTATTTAGGTAGTTGGGGTAGGCTTTTTCTATTGATTTCAAGTCGCTCCCTGCTACCAGAAGCACGTTATTGTGAGTTTGTTTTTCTTGTTCGGCGTAATGTGTTAGAGCTTCTTGCTTTTTATTCTCTGCATATAAAAAGACTCGACCCATTTGTGTTTCTGTGTTGTGAACGAGTAAAGCAAAGCCTGTATCTTTCGATTTATTTTTAATTTCGTCAACTTGGAATGCGCGATTAAATGCATCAAGCTTATGAAATGCGGCTAGCTTTTTATTTAGTGCCGAAAGCTCATCAACAAAGGCCTGCGATTGCTGTGAACTTAATTGATTTGAACCATCTTTGACTGCAAGAAACTCACCCATGATAAAAAATAATCGCTTCCAATCTGTGTCGGCTGCTTGGGGATTAGTTTTTAGTGTTTCTTTTTCAATAATATCTACAATTTCAACAGTAGTAGCCCAAAGGTGCTGAAGCCTAGTGCGCAACTGAACTTCAATTTGAAAGCCTTTATAATCGTGAGATTCTAAATTGTTATAACTTTTATAAACACGATGAATACCTCTGTAGCCCGTCGCTTTTGGGTTTTCAATATAATCATATGACTTAACGCTATGAACAGCTCTACTCGAGTCTAAACTGGCGTTGAGTTGATATAGATGCTCTAGATTATCTAAGATTACTCGGCAGCCACCTATATCGTGCATTCGCTTCAGATTTATTGCGTTTTCACTTTTACCATCTAACGAGGCTCTTTGTAACTTATCTATAATAGTTGGCAAGCGCTTTAAGCGTCTAACTATAGTCGCCGACTCTAGCAAATGAAGCTTTTTTACATGTTTCCATACGAGGTTTTTAATAATAGTCAGCGGATATAAATGTGCTGCACGATAGTTCTGTACAACCTCTATTGCAAAGTCAAAATCACCTTCATTTTTACGAAAAATACGACCAGCCTTTTCAACTTGCTTACGTGAGTAGGCTAGTTGTTGTTTAGACTTTTGATATTGTTCGTTCACCATTAGAAAGTTACTCTTTATCAGCTGCATTGCTAAAATAATATTACAGAGTTAAGTGATTGAAGTCATCCTGCAAATAGCATAAATACGCTTATAGAAAATATAGTTTAGGCATGCGTGCACTGAGCTTTATTAATCGAGCAAGGGAAATTGCTCTGCAATAGACGAGTCAGTGCTTTTTGCTACCCAGCCCTCTGTATTGTTAAATAAGCGAATGGCAGTAAACTCAGGGTCGCTTCCCATATCAAACCAATGTGGGGTAAGTTCAGGCACTGAAATTAAATCGCCTTGTTGGCAAAGTACCTGATAAACCTTATTGCCTAAATGTAGGCAAAATAGCCCTTGGCCTTTTACAAAAAAACGTACTTCGTCTTCACTATGAGTATGTTCAAATAAAAACTTTTTGCGCAGCTCTGATGCGCCAAGATTACCTTTAGCTAGAGATATAACGTCTACTGTTTGATAGCCATTTTTGATTTTTAACCGATCTATATCGCTTTTGTACGCACTAATAATTTGCTCATGGGTGGTGTGCTGATTAATATCTGCATTTGCTTGCCACTGTTCAAAATGTACGTTTACTTTAGCTAGTTGCTTTGCAATATCATCAGCATTTGATGTGCTTACAAGTGCTTTGTTTGCATTGTTGTCGGCATATACTGTTAATTGACTCATACTAATTGCTCCAATTTAAATTGGCCAAAGTCATTAATATAAGGGTGTGCTTTAGTGCTTGCTTGCCCATCACGAATTAAATGTAGTGTTTTTAAGCCCGCAGCCTGCGCGGCATCAAGCTCGCCGGCTACATCACTTAAAAAGAGTATTTCTGCTGCTTTAAACGGTAACAGCTCAACAATAGTGTTATAGGCTGTTTGCTCTTGTTTTGCGCCAACTTTGGTGTCAAAAAAGTCAGTAAACAAGCTGCGAATGTCGCCATAATCACTGTATTTAAAAAGTAGCTGCTGCGCTTTTACCGACCCTGACGAGTACACATATAAAGTAATATCGTTGTTGTATTGAGCTTGTAAAAAATCAAATGCATCAGGGTATAAATGACCTTTAAAATCACCGTGTTCATACCCTGTTTGCCAAATTAAGCCTTGTAACTGCTTAAGTGGAGTGATTTTTTTATCTTCATCAATCCAGGTAAGTAAAGTGCTAATGACTTCTTCTATATCGGCGTTTGGCTTTTCGATAAGCGCTTTTACGGCATTAATTTGCTCGGCTACATCTGGCTTATTAGCATTGGCACGTACAAAGGTCGGTAATTGTTTTGCCGCGTAAGGAAACAACACCTCTTTAACAAATGAGATGCGGGTTATTGTGCCTTCGATGTCGGTTAAAATAGCTTTAATCATTTAGTTACTCCCGCTTGAATACCTACTATTTTTAGGCGCTCTAGTTCGCAACTAAATAAAAACTCTAAGGCTTCTAGGTGGCGGCGAACTTCATCAATATTGCGCCCTACAGCATATAAACCATGACCACGTATCAGTACGCCGTGCTCTATCGGCGTATGTAAGTGATGGTCACTGACCAGCAGGCTTAATCGGTCAATATCTTGATCGTTATCGAAAATAGGAATGCTCAGCGTTTCTAAATGCGAAGTAAAGCCGCTCAGTGCTTTTTGCATTTCATAGCCTGTTAAATCAAGCTGATGCCTTTGGGTAATTTGCGACAGTACGGTGGCGGCTACAGAGTGAGTATGCAAAACACACTGTGCATCAGGTATAAGCTGATACAAACTTAGGTGTAATTGTGTTTCTGCCGATGGCTTTACAGCTCCTGCTAGGCGCTCGCCTTGGTGATCTAATTGCAAAAAATGCTCTTGCGTCAGTGAGCCTTTATCGTGCCCACTTGCTGTAACAACAAAGCCAGTGCTAGTACGAGCTGAAAAGTTTCCACCTGTTGCGGGTACCCAGCCTTTTTGGCTAACCCATTTTCCGGCTTCAATAAGTTGTGAAATAGCGGTATTGTTTTGCATACATTCCTCACTAATGAGCGTAAAGTTAATTGTTTTTAGACGGCTATACTTCTGTTTTAAGCAATGATAGCATCGCTTTAAGCGCAAAACCATCATTAAGGGCATCACGTGTTTGAAAGTAAATTACCAAATTTAGGCGTTAGTATATTTAGCCAAATGAGCGGGTTGGCTAATGAGTTTTCGGCAATTAATCTCTCTCAAGGCTTTCCTGAGTTTGATGCTCCTGATCTTTTAAAAACGCAGTTAAATTATTATGTGCAGCATGGCGTTAATCAATATTCACCTTCAAGTGGTGTACCACGATTACAGCAACAAATTGCTGATTTAGCAAAGCGCAAATATGCAGCTGATATAAACGCAGCTGATCAAGTTACTGTTACCTCAGGTGCAACAGAGGCATTGTTTGTGGCTATTCAAACAATTGTGCGCCCCAGTGATGAAGTGATTGTATTTGACCCTGCATATGACTCTTACCAACCGGCAATTGAACTCGCTGGTGGAACGTCGGTACACATTGCTTTAAGTGCGCCAAATTACACTATTGATTGGCAAGTAGTAAGCCAAGCAATTACTAAAAATACCCGTGCAATTATTATTAATACGCCTCATAACCCAAGCGGTAAAATACTACAGCCACACGATATAAAAGAGCTTAAAGAGTTAGTTGGTACTCACAATTTGTATGTAATAAGCGATGAGGTATATGAGCACATTACGTTTGATGAACAACCACATTTAAGCGTATTACGCGATGATGAATTATTTGCCAAAAGCTTTGTTATATCGAGTTTTGGTAAAACGTTTCACAATACGGGCTGGAAAATGGGTTACTGTATTGCACCTGCAGATTTAGCTGTCGAATTTAGAAAAATTCATCAATACGTTACGTTTTCAAGTTTTACCCCCGCACAGCATGCGCTTGCTGATATGCTCGAGCAGCAAGGCGAGCATATCGATGAGCTAAGTGGGTTTTATCAGCAAAAACGCGACTTATTAGCGAGCCATTTAAGTAATAGTCGTTTTAAAATTTTACCTAGCCAAGGCACTTACTTTTTATTATTAGATTACAGTGATGTATCGGATTTAAACGATGTTGAATTTTGCCATTGGTTAGTTGAGCAAGCAGGTGTTGCGGCTATTCCGTTAAGTGTTTTTTATCAAAATCCACCAACCGACAAAGTAATTCGTTTATGCTTTGCTAAAAACGACAACACTCTCATAGAGGCTGCGCAAATATTATGTCAACTTTAACCATTACAGCATTGCAAAGCTCGCTTTATTGGCTTGATAAAGATGCTAATTTAGCCATGTTTAATAAACAGCTAGAAGCAATTACGCATCAGCCCGATCTTATTTTACTGCCCGAAACATTCTCGACTGGCTTTGCTATTAATTTAGATTGTGCAGAGCCTGAAAACGGTAAAGTACTGACGTGGTTAAAGGCGCAGGCTCATAAACATAATGCGGTTATTGCAGGTTCGGTACTTGTTGCACAAGGCGATAAAAAAGCGAATCGGTTTTATTGGGTAAAGCCCGATGGAGAGGTGAGTTATTACGATAAACGCCATTTATTTCGCTTAGGCAGCGAGGGCGACTACGTTGTAGCAGGGCAAGCGCGCAAAATTTTTGAAATCAACGGCTTTAAACTATTACCGCAGGTATGTTACGACCTGCGCTTTCCGGTATTTCAACGTAATAATAACGACTACGATGTAATGATAAACGTAGCAAATTGGCCTGCTGTGCGCCGCCATATTTGGGATACATTACTTATGGCACGTGCAATGGAAAACCTGTGTTACGTAGTAGGCGTTAATCGCGTGGGGGAAGACGGCAATGGTGTGGCGCACAATGGCGGTACCGCAGTATACGACTTTAAAGGCGATGCATTAACTAAAGCGCAAGATAACACCGAGCAGCTAGTTACAATAACACTTGAAAAAGCACCATTGGGTGAGTTTAAAGCGGCGTTTCCTGCCTATTTAGACGCAGACCCTTTTACATTAGTATAAACACGTTAATTTAGCGAAGAGCCAATAAAGTGTTAAAATAGTCGCTGATATTTTTGTTGGCGGCTAATATACATTATGAACACTTTAATCACTCCTGTAATTTTAGCTGGTGGCATAGGCTCTCGCTTGTGGCCGCTTTCTCGCCAAGCAATGCCTAAACAATTTTTACCACTACTAAATGAAAACACGTCATTGCTGCAAAGTGCATTGGCGCGTGTTTCTAATCAGTTGTTTGATAATGCTATTTTAGTGTGTAATGAGCAGCACCGATTTATTGCCGCCGAGCAAGCTGCCAGCTCAACTCCTAGTGCATTATTGCTCGAACCCAAAGGTAAAAATACCGCGCCAGCCATCGCATTAGCCGCCCACTATGCACTGCAAAATGGGATTACCGGTCCGCTATTAGTGATGCCTGCCGATCATCATATTAAAAACTTTGATGTATTAACAGCTAAGCTCCCTGAAGCTGTAAAACTTGCTGAGCAAGGAAAGCTAGTTACATTTTCTATTACTCCTACAGAGCCGCATACTGGTTATGGTTATATAAAACAAGGCGCGGCTATTGCCGGTACGGGTTGTTACGATGTTGCTCAATTTAAAGAAAAGCCTGACTTAGATACAGCGAACCGTTATTTAGCTCAAGGTGGTTATAGCTGGAATAGCGGCATGTTTTTATTTACCCCCGCAGTCTATTTAAAAGAGCTCGAGCGGTTTGCGCCAAAAATAGCAACGAGTGTTGCTGCAGCGGCGCAATTTACTAAAGATTTAGTGTTTACCCGCCCAAGCAACAGTGCGCTTGAACACTGCCCAAGCGATTCAATTGATTACGCCATTTTAGAGCGCAGTAATAACGTAGTTGTTATGCCTGTTGATTTAAAATGGAGTGATGTAGGTAGTTTTTCATCCCTTGATGCGCTTACAAAAAAAGATGAAAACGGTAATAGTTTAAATGCTAATTATATGGCTCAAAAAAGCACTAATAACTTAGTTATTAACGAAGCTGAACACACTATTGCCACGCTTGGAGTAAGCAATTTAGCAATTATTCATACTCATGATGCCACGTTAATTGCAAACCAAAATGAGCTAGATTCTCTGCCTTTGTTGCTTAAGAAAATTGCTACAACACAGGCTGATAAACTTAATCATCATCAAGTGGTTTTTCGCCCATGGGGAAGTTACCGTACTTTGGTTGAAGGCATTGGCTTTAAAGTTAAGAAAATTACTGTTAACAGCGGTGCTAAGCTTTCGACGCAGCGCCATCAGCATCGTGCTGAACATTGGGTTGTGGTTTCGGGTATTGCAGATGTGTGTATTGATGAGCAAGCGTATTCGCTAACGCACGACCAATCGTGTTATATCGCCGCAAAACAAATTCATAGCTTGGCTAATAATCAAAAAGAGCCGTTAATTGTCATTGAAGTGCAAACCGGTGCTGTACTTGATGAAAGCGATATAGAGCGATTTGATGATAAATATGGAAGAGGCTAATAATTAGCTATTTTAAAGCTAATTCACTATTACTCTAACTGCCCACGCACAAACTTTAAATATTGCTCTAAGCTGCGTTGCCACAGATCTAACGCTTCATCAAGCATATCGTTGTGTGGCTTTTTATCGAGTAAACGACGCTCTATTTTTTTAAGCTCAATACCATAGCGATTAAAACCAAGTTGCAGAGCGGTACTTGCTTGGCGATGTAAAAGCTTAATGCATTGCTCTGGTTGTTGATCAATAAGCTTTTGACAGCGAATTAGCTTGTTACGCGCCGAAAGCACAAACTCATTATAAATCGACGATACTTCATCTTCACTAAACGAGCTGGTGAGTGTTTCGGCCGCTGTTTTGTCATACAAGGTATCAATAAGCTCTACTGCAATGCTCGCAGTTTGATTAGATTGAGAGTCGCTAAGTGCTTGGCGAAGCTTTTCGTGCTTAATAGGCTTACCTACAATGTCTTTTATTCCTAATTCTAAATACTCCTTTACTTCGTCGGGGCTAAGGCTTGCAGTAAATGCGAGTACTGGAGTTCGTTGATTTTTATGATCAATGCGTTTTAGACGTTTAAGTACTTCTTGGCCTGTTAAATCAGGTAGGTTCATATCAAGCAAAACAACATCGAAGTGGTGAGCTTGCATGAGCTCTATGGCGCTTTTCCCATCTTTTGCGAGCTTAATTTTGTGTTCATCGTCGGCCATAAATTCTATAGCAATTTTTTGATTTAAATCTAAATCTTCAACCAGTAGTACATCAAGACCTGTTAAGTAATCTTTAGTTTGATGGCGCTGCTCTACAAGGCTTAATTCACCTAAAGTAAAAGTAACGGTAAAGCTAAATACACTACCAGTACCAAGCTGGCTGGCTATTTCGAGTCGGCTACTGAGCTTTTCAAGCAGGCGACTGGTAATAGCTAAACCAAGGCCGGTTCCGCCTTTCTCTTTTCCTGCACTACTTTGTACATAAGGTTCTGTTAAGTAGGCTATCTCATCATTTTCTATACCTGGCCCTGAATCTTTGACACTAATTTTTATAGTGTGCTCAAGTTGTTTTTCTAATACTAAATCAACCTGAATTTTAACGGTTCCGTGGTCTGTAAACTTAATGGCATTACCCACTAAATTAATAATTATTTGCCTAAGTTTTTGCTGGTCGCAGTAATAACAGGCTTGCTCAGGAATATTACATATTAGTTCAAACTTGAGTTGCTTTTGCTCGGCGAGAGGGCTTAGTAATAAACATAAATTATTAAGCCATGTTTTAAACTCTACATCTTCTTCGTAAAGCGCTTCGTCACTTTGATCTAGGCTCGCATAATCAAGGACCTTATCTACCAATAAGTTAAGTGATTCGGCAGAATTTATAATCGCTTCGCAATAGGCTTTATTGCGGGTATCACTTGTTTGGTTCATAACAAGTTGGGCGCTGCCTAAAATACCGTTTAGCGGGGTGCGAATTTCGTGGCTTATAGTTGATAAAAAGAGCCCGCGTATTTCTAAATCTTTTTGTGCTTTATCGGCTAATTTATTGAGGTGCTGCTCTCTGCGCTCATTACATAATAACGCCATACCTGCAGCATAAAACATGGGTGCAATTACGCCATTTAAAAATAGCAAAGAGCTAAACCAGCCGTTTACTAAAAGATTTTTTTGTTCAATGTTATCCATAAATAACGAGCGGCCAATAAAGCTTAAAGCAACAAGCGTTAAAATGGTTATGTATACAATACTGCCATTAGGATAGGGTTTGCGTGCACACTTAATAAATATAAACAGTAAAAAACCGGCTTCTGCTATGTGTTGTATATCGGATGCAATCACTCTTTCGTGTAAAGATGGGTCAAAAAAAGGTGTAATAGCCAAGCATTACAGTGCAAAAAGCGGTCACTGAGCAGAGTAATTTAAAACCAATACCGCGATAATTTAAAAATTGACTAAGTGAAAGGCAGTGCACTATTGATGCGGCAAACATCATGCTACTGGCAGCGCTAATAATTACTAAATTATGTGTATCACCAACAAGAGTAAAGCCAATAACAGAGCCTAATAGCAATATGGGATAAAAAATGTATAGCAGCGTGCCCGATATTTGTTTGTTTGTTCGCCATGTCAAAAAGTTAAGTAAGGTCATTACGACCATAATGGCGATGCTGGCAAAATAAAGAGTGAAGGAGTCGAGCATTAATATTCCAGCAAAGTAGCTATTAAACTAAAGTTATCAAAAGTATACACTTATACCAATCCTCAAAACAGATTACTTAATTAAGCTAATTGTTATTAGATAAGTATATAGCACATACAAAAACAGACACCTAAGTGTCTGCTTTTAAATTTAAACTAAATATTTGATTAACGAATTTCATCAGGGATATTTTGTTGTGCCCACGATAGAAGTTCAATACGGTTACGACATTTGGTTTTTCTAAATGCGCTGTATAAATGTGTTTTAACAGTATGTGGACTAATACTTAAATCTTCTGCGATCTCTTTATTTTTCGAACCTTTACTCATTAGTGAGATTATTGCTTTTTCTCGCTTAGTAAGTTTAACAGGCTCAATATCACCTTCGGTTAGTTTATGCAGCGCATCTTTATTAAATTGCAGCATACGATTTAATGCATTACACATAATATCGCGACGGTACCAAAGTTGATCTTCAAGTAGTAAGCGAATACCTTTCATTAATACATCGGCGTTATCTGTTGTGTAAAATACGCCACGAATACCGCTTAACAATGCACGATTAGCAAGCTCAGGGTTTTCGTCTAAATTAAATAATATGATATCGCATTTAATACGTAGGTTTACTAGTTGTTCTTTTAGTTTTCCCCATGCATCCTTGCTTGATGTTTCAATAAACAAAAGTCGAGTCCCTTCAGGTATGTCTAAAATATTAGTACCTGTGGTTACGTCAAGGCCTTGCGTTTTTAACAAAGGTTCTAAAACGTTAATACCAATAGTGTTAATTGGCTCTTGATCTAATAACAAAAAGGCTGAACTGCTCATGTTTTTTATACTCTTTTATAAAGCTGACTGACTAAGTTTACCACGACTTCCACACCTTTTGTATTAGAAAATCGCTGATGTACTCAATAACAAATACGATATTACGATTATTTAAACACAAAATGTTGCAAATAAGTAACTATTTATTCTTTATAACTATGAAAAACCATAACATTTGTAACTAATTAATTGAGTGGAACAATTTAATAAAAACTTTTAATTATTTTACTTTTTTTACATTTTGATAAGGTGGCCAGCCCATTTCTTTACCGCCAAGCATGTGTAAATGTATGTGATAAACAGTTTGCCCACCATGTTCGTTACAGTTCATAACTACGCGGTATCCGTCCTCAGCAAAATTATGTTGCTTAGCTAATTTAGCTGCAACTACGTATAAGTTGCCTACTAAATGTGAGTTTTCAGGATTTATATCATTTATAGTAGCAATTGCTTTTTTTGGGATAATTAACACATGAAATGGCGCTTGTGGGTTTATATCTTTAAATGCGAGAGTGTTTTCATCTTCGTAAATAATATCTGCTGGAATTTCACGATTAATGATTTTGGTAAAAATAGTTTCTTGGCTCATAGTGTGTTCCTAATTAAGTGTTGTGAATTTTAAGCTCACTAATGACAAACTTTCAAAGCAGTGTCAAACTGAAATCAAATAAAGGAGTTAATATGCTTAAACCAATTTTAATAAGTAGTGCAGTTGCATTACTACTTAGTTTTTCGGCTAATGCTGAGAATATTCACTTTCCAGAAGAATTTGTACCACTGCAAGTGGGCGATAAAATGCTAGAAAGCTCTTTGTTTAGTCGTATTGATGATGTAGAGCTTGCCCCCGGAACTTATCAGCTTAGGCTAAAGTACACCGATTTATATGAAGATGATTATGACACGCACGAAGTTGTGGAGTCGGAACCATTTTGGGTAAGTGTAACTGTTGAAGCAGGTAAAGATTATACCTTAGTGTTTAATCGTGCTGAAAATTCAGTATCTGCAAAAGTATTTGCAGAAGCACCACAAGTGAGTTTAAAAGCAAAAAGTAGCGCTGTTGCTAAGCCTTTAAGTGTTATTTCTAACACGCAACTAGCAAGCAATAAACCGGTAATGCAAAATACAATGCCTGCAGGACCTTCACGTCCTAGTCAGCCAATAAAGCCGATAGCACCAATTACAGGTAAAGGCATGCCAAGTGCGCCGCAAATGCTTGATTTTTGGTGGCAACAAGCCACAACTGCAGAGCGTAAAGCTTTTTTAGAAAAAGTAACAAAGTAAAATAACAGAAAAACAAAAGGGCCAAATTTGGCCCTTTTTAGTTTCTAGTTAACGCTATTTATTCAAATAATGCGTCAATAGTACCTTGCGCAAGAGGGTGATACCCAGGGCGTGCTTTTAAGTACACGCTTTGTGCCCAGTCTTTTTTACCGTTAGTGATAAGTGATTTATATAACGGCACAATTAACTTACGACGGCCAATACCTGATAAGTGCTTATTAAGCGCAGGATAAATTGGTTGATAACCATTACCTACTGCTAGCATAAACCAAGCAAACGCACGTTCAGCGTTAGTTGATTGCGTTAGGTTAAATTCACTATCAAGCTCGCTCATTTTCTCTATGCTTAAATCGCGTGGTAAGTTATTTAAAAAGTGTAGCCACTCATGCACGGACCAATCAGCCGTTGGTAGTTGAGTTGCTGTTGTGTCGCCTTTCAACCATGCTGCTGTTGCAGTATCTACTTTATCAAATGCATCAGACGTAGGGTTTGGCGCATCACTTGGTAAGCCAGGCTCAAAAATCCATTCGTTTACTTTATCCATACTTACAACATCAGGGTACTTCTCAATTAAGTTAGCTTTTAAGTAAGTAACAAATTGCGCGGTAGTAAGTGATTTAAACGAAAACTCTTTAAAGTACGCTTTTACGAACGGGTCAAACTTATCGCGGCCATATTTATTTTCTAGATAGATTAAAAATAACTGACCTTTAGTGTAAGGCACTGAGCTAAACGCATCGTCTGGGTCGCGGCCATTAAGTTTTAAATTAAGGCGTGTATCTGGTGCATCAATTGTTTTAATTTGTGCGCGTAAAGACGCTGAATCAAGTGCTTGTTCCATAACCGCACGGTCACGACCAAATACTTCTTCCATAATGCGGTTTTCAACGTACGAGGTAAAACCTTCGTTTAACCATAAATCTTCCCACGTTGCATTAGTTACTAAGTTACCTGACCAAGAATGAGCAAGCTCATGGGCAATAAGGTTAACTAAGCTTTTATCACCGGCAACAACCGTTGGGGTTATAAATGATAAGCGTGGGTTTTCCATGCCACCAAACGGAAAACTTGGCGGTAGCATTAATAAGTCGTAGCGACCCCATGCATATTCGCCGTACATGGCGTTTGTTTTGTCGATCATGGCTTGGGTGTCGTCAAATTCAGCAACTGAGGCATCTAAAATTGTAGGCTCAGCAAATATGCCCGTTTGGTGCGACATTGCTTTAAATTCTAAGTTACCTGCGCCAATAGCAATTAGGTAAGGTGAAATTGCTTGTGGCATATCAAAAATGTAGTCACCATCTTTATAAAGCGCATCTTTGTTGTCGGCACTCATTACAGCACGTATATCTTTTGGTGTATGAATTCGTGCAGAGTAAGTTACACGCATTGCGGGTGTATCTTGCACTGGGATCCAACTACGTGCATGAATTGCTTGCGATTGGCTGTACATAAATGGATGCGTTTTACTTGCCGTTTGCTCTGGTGTTAACCATTGCAGGCCAGATGCTTCTGGACGACTGTTGTAGTAAATACGAACTAATTCAGCTTGGTTTTTAAACACAATAGTAAGCTTTGAACCTTTAACGTCATCTCGCTTAGCTAAATCAAAAGTCGCCTTTTTCCAGTTACCACTTTGATCTTTGTACATTACTTTATCAATGTCTAAGTCGCGGGTATCAAGTACCAGAGTTCTACTTTTGCTGTTGTTCCACTGAAGAGTATGCTCCACAAAACCTTCTAACTGCTTGTCGGCAAAGTCGACATCTAAATCAAGGTTTAAGTGAGTAGTAACAACATCGTCAAGGTTAGCATACGAGTTTTGGTCAATCGCATTAGCCATTGCTTGCGAACACATACCCGCCATAGCGAGGCTTAAAAAAAGAGGTTTAATTTTCATCATTACTCTGAACACAAATAAAAAAGTGCTGGTTTTATATCACGATTGACACGGTGGGTTGAGTGATTTTTACAATCTAGTGCCACATTTGCGACGATGAGGTAAACTATTGCGATTAGTTACCGGTATTTTTAGAGAGCTTTGTGGCGCATTCATTACACTCCTTACATACATTCGCATTAAACAGCCAATGCCAAAATTTTGTTGAAATTACTCAGCTTGAGCAACTTAAAACGCAAAGTTTTAGTGCACCGTTTTGTTTGCTAGGCGAGGGCAGTAATACCGTATTTTTAAATGACTACATGGGTACGGTTATAAAAATAGCCTTAAAAGGTATTAAAATTACCGAGCGTGAGAGCGACACACTAATTAGTATTGCTGCAGGCGAAAACTGGCATCAACTAGTCAGTTATTTATTAGAGAAAAATATACCCGGGCTTGAAAATCTAGCACTTATACCGGGCACTGTTGGCGCATCACCGGTACAAAATATTGGTGCTTATGGCGTTGAGATAGCTAAATTTATTGAGTTGGTAGAGTACTTTGATATAACCACTAAAACTATGCACTCACTAAATAATACACAATGTGAATTTGCTTACAGAGACTCAATATTTAAAAATGCTCTCAAAAATAAAGCGGTGATCACGCAAGTGCATTTAGCGCTCCCAAAAAAATGGCAACCAGTATTAAGTTATGGCCCCCTGCAACAGCTCTCAAGCATTACCCCGCAAGCAGTATTCGATCAAGTTATACAAACTCGCAATAGTAAATTACCTAACCCATATACACTTGCCAATGCGGGTAGCTTTTTTAAAAACCCAATAATAACCAACCAGCAGTTAGCTGAACTATTAAAGCAATTTGCAGATTTACCTCATTACGAATATGGGCAAAGTCATCACAAGGTCGCGGCAGGTTGGCTAATCGATCAAAGTGGTTTAAAAGGGCACCGCGAGGCAGGTATAGAAGTGCATCAACAACAAGCATTAGTACTTGTTAATCACGGAAATAGTGAAGGCAGCGACTTAATAAAAATGATTAAACACATTCAGCAAGTTGTTTATACGCGTTACAACATTATGTTAGAGCACGAAGTACGTTTAATAGATGCGCGCAGCGAATGCCATATTAACGCGGAGCCTGAGCAATGAAAGCACCTGATGGAAACAAACTCGCTATTTTAAATGCACTTAACCAAGGGGGCTTTGTATCTGGCCAAGCCTTGGGTGAAAAGCTAGGAATTAGCCGAGCTGCGGTGAGTAAACATATCAAAACGTTACAAGAAATGGGCTTGGATATTTTTAAAGTGACTGGCAAAGGCTACTGTTTGAATAGTCAGGTGGGCCTTTTAAATAAAACACAAATTGATCAGCACTACAAAGCGCTAGGTGCTAATACTGCCGATGTAGAAGTACACCCTATTATTGATTCGACCAACAGCGAGCTTATGCGCCGTATACAGGCTAAAACAGCGCTTGAGTCTGGTACAGTTATTGTTGCTGAAATGCAGCAAGCAGGGCGCGGCCGACGCGGCCGTGTTTGGCAATCCCCATTTGGCGCTAATCTGTATTACAGTTACTTTTGGCGTTTAGATGACGGGCTTCAAGCTGCAATGGGTGTATCAATTGCGGTAGGCCTTGCTGTTTATGATGCAATTAAAGCGTTATACCAAATTGACGTAGAGCTTAAATGGCCTAACGATATTTATATAAATAAACAAAAACTTGCAGGTGTATTGGTTGAATTAGATGGGCAACCGCAAGGACCTTGTCAGTTAGTGATTGGTATAGGTATTAATTTACAAATGCCTGAGAGTTTTAGTCAACATATAGACCAAGCGTGGACCGACTTAAATCAACATACTCAAAAGCTTGATAAAAACCAGCTGGTGGCGTCACTTACTTATCATTTAGAGCAGCGTTTAGTGCAGTATCGTCAAACTGGCTTACAAGATATGTATGAGCAATGGAATTCGCTTAATGCGTTTGCTGGCGATTATGTTGAGCTAAATACAGGGCACCGAAGCTGGCGTGGAATATGCGAAGGTATTGACCCACAAGGTGGAATACGAATTCGCCAAGATGGTGAAGTAAAAAGTTATTACGGTGGGGAAGTCTCCCTCAGAAAGGCGCAAGTATGAGATTACTGATCGACGTAGGAAATACATCACTAAAAGCTGTGCTGTGGCATAACGAGCAAGCACAACCAGCAGATATAAATAACCTACCTTGGTTGCAAATAACCGAAGTCATTTATGCGTGCGTAGGGCGTAGTGATTTACTAAACGATATTCTCGTGCAAGCGGCTAGTAATAATATTACTTGCTTTGAGGCCAAGGTAACCAAAACGCTTGGAGATCTTGTATGCGCTTACGAGCATGTGGGTAACTTAGGCATAGATAGGTGGTTGGCGCTTATTGCAGGCTTTACGTTATATCCAAACACAGCATGTATTGTTGTTGATGCGGGTACTGCGACAACAATTGATGTGCTCAATAGTGAAGGCCTACATTTAGGTGGCTGGATTTTACCCGGGCTTGATTTAATGACCTCATCGCTTACACAAAACACCCAACGTGTTTTTGATGACGGTAAAACACCGTTTACTAATGAATTGGGTAAAAACACGCCAAATGGTTTAAAAAATGGTGCCTTAGTGGCAACCATCGGGGCAATTGAGCAAGCTAAGCTGAATTTAACGGCTCAAAAAACAGAACAAGCAACACAAATTATTTTTGCTGGTGGCTATGGCTCACTATTGCAGCAGCAATTTGCAGGAAGTATTTTTGATTCATTGCTCGTAATGAAGGGATTAAATTATTGGTACGAATTAACCGAAACAGTATAAAAAAGTGCAAAAAACGTGTTTTCGCGTGAATATTGAGCATTTAAACTAAAAATTTACACTTTTTTAATTTTATTGTTGCATCCCAATAAACCTTACTCTAATATCTCGCCCCGTACTAAAGCAGTGCCGACTTAGCTCAGCTGGTAGAGCAACTGACTTGTAATCAGTAGGTCAACCGTTCGACTCGGTTAGTCGGCACCACTTTCCTTTTACCGGAAGTGAATTAGTAGAGAATTATCGTGGAGGGGTTCCCGAGCGGCCAAAGGGATCAGACTGTAAATCTGACGGCTCAGCCTTCGCTGGTTCGAATCCAGCTCCCTCCACCACTTTATTCTTGACGGTTAGAGGTAGTTTAAGAACAGATTTTTATGCGGGCATCGTATAATGGCTATTACCTCAGCCTTCCAAGCTGATGATGCGGGTTCGATTCCCGCTGCCCGCTCCAGTTCTTGTGTTGCTGATATAGCTCAGTTGGTAGAGCGCACCCTTGGTAAGGGTGAGGTCGGCAGTTCGACTCTGCCTATCAGCACCAGTCCTAAGAATCTCCTTGATTACTTCCTTTATCTGTCAGAAAATACTATTTGAAAAAATTAACTTAATCTACCTCTGGTGGATTATTTTCATATGTAATTTAGATACACAAAACTGATAGGTTCCGTC
>NZ_BADV01000003.1:0-679 GCF_000238895.1 Pseudoalteromonas sp. BSi20429
AAAACGTTCTTTAACAATATAAAGCAATCATCTGTGTGGGCACTCGTACAGATTGAGTTCTAACAGCCAACCTACTTAGGTAGCGAGGCAAACAAATTAGAGTCTCAATTGAAAACTGAGTGACCAACAGAATAGTTATTTCGGTAATTATTCGGCACAGTCAATTCAATATCGAAAGATATTAAAATAAATTCAGAATTCATTGAGCTGTCGAAAGACATAAAACTTTTTAATTGAAGAGTTTGATCATGGCTCAGATTGAACGCTGGCGGCAGGCCTAACACATGCAAGTCGAGCGGTAACAGAAAGTAGCTTGCTACTTTGCTGACGAGCGGCGGACGGGTGAGTAATGCTTGGGAACATGCCTTGAGGTGGGGGACAACAGTTGGAAACGACTGCTAATACCGCATAATGTCTACGGACCAAAGGGGGCTTCGGCTCTCGCCTTTAGATTGGCCCAAGTGGGATTAGCTAGTTGGTGAGGTAATGGCTCACCAAGGCGACGATCCCTAGCTGGTTTGAGAGGATGATCAGCCACACTGGGACTGAGACACGGCCCAGACTCCTACGGGAGGCAGCAGTGGGGAATATTGCACAATGGGCGCAAGCCTGATGCAGCCATGCCGCGTGTGTGAAGAAGGCCTTCGGGTTGTAAAGCACTTTCAGTCAGGAGGAAAGG
>NZ_BADV01000002.1:0-3129 GCF_000238895.1 Pseudoalteromonas sp. BSi20429
CATAAAACGCGTTTGGCGTTGTATGGTTAAGCCTCACGGGTAATTAGTACAAGTTAGCTTAATGGCTCACACCACTTCCACATCTTGCCTATCAACGTTGTAGTCTTCAACGGCCCTTCAGAGACTTTAAAAGTCTAGTGAGAACTCATCTCGAGGCCTGCTTCGCGCTTAGATGCTTTCAGCGCTTATCAGTTCCGAACGTAGCTACCGGGCAATGCCATTGGCATGACAACCCGAACACCAGCGGTTCGTTCACTCCGGTCCTCTCGTACTAGGAGCAACCCCTCTCAATTCTCAAACGCCCACGGCAGATAGGGACCGAACTGTCTCACGACGTTCTAAACCCAGCTCGCGTACCACTTTAAATGGCGAACAGCCATACCCTTGGGACCGACTTCAGCCCCAGGATGTGATGAGCCGACATCGAGGTGCCAAACACCGCCGTCGATATGAACTCTTGGGCGGTATCAGCCTGTTATCCCCGGAGTACCTTTTATCCGTTGAGCGATGGCCCTTCCATTCAGAACCACCGGATCACTATGACCTACTTTCGTACCTGCTCGACGTGTCTGTCTCGCAGTTAAGCTGGCTTCTACCATTACACTAACCGTACGATGTCCGACCGTACTTAGCCAACCTTCGTGCTCCTCCGTTACTCTTTAGGAGGAGACCGCCCCAGTCAAACTACCCACCAGGCACTGTCCGTAACCCCGATTCAGGGGCCAACGTTAGAACATCAAAACTACAAGGGTGGTATTTCAAGGTTGACTCCACAACAACTAGCGTCGCTGCTTCAAAGTCTCCCACCTATCCTACACATGTAGGTTCAATGTTCAGTGCCAAGCTGTAGTAAAGGTTCACGGGGTCTTTCCGTCTAGCCGCGGGTACACAGCATCTTCACTGCGATTTCAATTTCACTGAGTCTCGGGTGGAGACAGCGTGGCCATGGTTACACCATTCGTGCAGGTCGGAACTTACCCGACAAGGAATTTCGCTACCTTAGGACCGTTATAGTTACGGCCGCCGTTTACCGGGGCTTCGATCAAGAGCTTCTCCCTAAGGATAACCCCATCAATTAACCTTCCGGCACCGGGCAGGTGTCACACCGTATACGTCATCTTGCGATTTTGCACAGTGCTGTGTTTTTAATAAACAGTCCCAGCCACCTGGTCACTGCGGCTCCCGTCCGCTTAGAGAGCAAGTCTCATCACAGATAGGAGCGTACCTTCTCCCGAAGTTACGGTACGATTTTGCCTAGTTCCTTCACCCGAGTTCTCTCAAGCGCCTTAGTATTCTCTACCTGACCACCTGTGTCGGTTTGGGGTACGATTCCATATAATCTGAAGCTTAGAGGCTTT
Organism: Pseudoalteromonas sp. BSi20429; assembly: GCF_000238895.1. Classification (NCBI taxonomy): domain Bacteria; kingdom Pseudomonadati; phylum Pseudomonadota; class Gammaproteobacteria; order Alteromonadales; family Pseudoalteromonadaceae; genus Pseudoalteromonas; species Pseudoalteromonas sp. BSi20429. The sequence continues at coordinate 1,359 of NZ_BADV01000002.1, forward strand.
TCCTGGAAGTATGGCATCAGCAACTTCATCACCGTAGTGACTCGTCTCGTGTCTCAGGTTTAGTGTTTGTCCGGATTTACCTAAACAAACGCCCTACTCACTTTCACATAGACTACCAACGCTATGCTTGCTTAGCCTGCTCCGTCCCCCCATCGCAATTATATCGAGTACAGAAATATTAATCTGTTTCCCATCGACTACGCCTTTCGGCCTCGCCTTAGGGGTCGACTTACCCTACCCTGATTAACATGGGATAGGAACCCTTGGTCTTCCGGCGTGGGAGTTTTTCACTCCCATTATCGTTACTCATGTCAGCATTCGCACTTCTGATACCTCCAGCATACCTCCCGGTACACCTTCAACGGCTTACAGAACGCTCCCCTACCACTCAGAATAAATTCTGAATCCGCAGCTTCGGTGCATAGTTTAGCCCCGTTACATCTTCCGCGCAGACCGACTCGACCAGTGAGCTATTACGCTTTCTTTAAAGGATGGCTGCTTCTAAGCCAACCTCCTGGCTGTCTGGGCCTTTCCACATCGTTTCCCACTTAACTATGACTTTGGGACCTTAGCTGGCGGTCTGGGTTGTTTCCCTCTTCACGACGGACGTTAGCACCCGCCGTGTGTCTCCCGGATATTACTTTACGGTATTCGGAGTTTGCAAAGGGTTGGTAAGTCGGGATGACCCCCTAGCCTTAACAGTGCTCTACCCCCGTAAGTATTCGTCCGAGGCTCTACCTAAATAGATTTCGGGGAGAACCAGCTATCTCCCGGTTTGATTAGCCTTTCACTCCTAGCCACAGGTCATCCCCTAACTTTTCAACGTTAGTGGGTTCGGTCCTCCAGTTGATGTTACTCAACCTTCAACCTGCCCATGGCTAGATCACCGGGTTTCGGGTCTATACCTTGCAACTATTCGCCCAGTTAAGACTCGGTTTCCCTACGGCTACCCTATTCGGTTAACCTCGCTACAAAATATAAGTCGCTGACCCATTATACAAAAGGTACGCAGTCACCCAACAAGTGGGCTCCTACTGCTTGTACGTACACGGTTTCAGGTTCTATTTCACTCCCCTCACAGGGGTTCTTTTCGCCTTTCCCTCACGGTACTGGTTCACTATCGGTCAGTTGGGAGTATTTAGCCTTAGATGATGGTCCACCTATATTCAGTCAAAGTTTCACGTGCTCCGACCTACTCGATTTCACTTAAAATGTCTTTTCATGTACGGGACTATCACCCTGTATCGTGGCGCTTTCCAGCAGCCTTCCATTAACACATAATAAGCTTAAGGGCTGTTCCGATTTCGCTCGCCGCTACTTTCGGAATCTCGGTTGATTTCTTTTCCTACGGGTACTTAGATGTTTCAGTTCTCCGCGTTCGCCTCGTTAACCTATGTATTCAGTTAACGATACCTGCAAGCAGGTGGGTTTCCCCATTCGGAAATCTTAGTCTCAAGCGCTTTTTACTAGCTTGACTAAGCTTATCGCAAGTTAATACGTCCTTCATCGCCTCCAACTGCCAAGGCATCCACCGTGTACGCTTAGTCACTTAACCATACAACCCAAACGGGTCTTTGTTTTGTGACAGTTTAACTTCGCCAGAAGTCAATATTGAATACTAAAGTAGATACCAATCAATCAACTCATAAGAGTTAACTAAATGGCACTGAATGGTACTGCTACCATTCTTTTTTTACTTTTGAAAACTCTTGATAAATACAATGTATCTATCAGAATTTTATTATCAGCTTTTCCAAATTTTTAAAGAGCA
>NZ_BADV01000001.1:0-321 GCF_000238895.1 Pseudoalteromonas sp. BSi20429
TTATTGTAAAGAGAACAACACTTATTGTTTTGGGTCTGTAGCTCAGCTGGTTAGAGCGCACCCCTGATAAGGGTGAGGTCGGTAGTTCAAATCTACTCAGACCCACCACTTCTTATCTAATTAAGAAGATGGTTAAAACAATAAGTACCAGCATATGTGGGGCTATAGCTCAGCTGGGAGAGCGCCTGCCTTGCACGCAGGAGGTCAGCAGTTCGATCCTGCTTAGCTCCACCACTTACTTCTTAAAAATAAATATTCTTTATCGGGCCATTAACCGCCTGAGAATAGAGTGTGTTTAATTTTGAGAAGTTTTTACATCTC